>JAGWXC010000262.1 GCA_018970045.1 Planctomycetota bacterium
CCCTGGGTCCTGCCAGATGCACTGCGGCACCGATGCGCCATCCGACTCCGCGCACGACCGCATGAGCGAGAACACCGCCGCAGGCGTGCCGCGCACCGTGGCTACGTCGAGCACCACATAGCCCTGGCCATCGCCGAGCATGCCGAGCTTGACTCCCACGGTCTCGTCACCGCCGACGGTCGCGCCCTTGTCCCAGCCGCGCACGGTCATACCGACCGGGCCGGGCGGCTGGTCCACCACGCGGAACCACTCGCGCCGGATGACGTTGCCGGCGCTGTGGCGGACGTTCCAGTTGCGGCCCAACAACCGCTCCCGCTCCACAAACGGCAGCGCCTCGAGGCGCTCGCGATAGCTGGGGTCGCCTAGCCGGTTGTCCTCGAGCTTGGCGCTCACGAAGGTGAGCGATAGCGGCTTGCGGTCAGGGAACTCGGCAAGTGCATCGGCCTCGGTGGCGTACCACCGCAGCTCGTCGCGGATGCGAATGAACCACCGGAGTTGCCCGCTGCGCTCCTCGATGGGCAGGCCATCGGGACCGATCCACCAATCGATGAGCTTGCGAACGAATGAGTCGCTGTCCGGATTGCACGTGGCCCGGATATGCGCCCGCACGTTGGCCTTGGTCCGCGCGCGGGACAGCAGATACCAGAACTGTGATTCCTCGAACTGCGTCAGCTCCTCGAATACGATGGTCGCGTATTGCTTGGACTGATGGCCATGTACGTCCCACGCGTGCTGGAGGTGGCGGAACTCCACGATGGCGCCGCTCGGAAAGCGCCAATCCAGGTTGGGATTCTGCCGCGGTGTACCGCCGAGGTTGCGGAACATGGTTTGCGACTCTTCCCAGATAGAGCCACCGCCTGTTAGCTCGGTCGAGGTCCTGCGGAACACGACGGCCGAATACCGCGGCAGGTCCACCAGCGAGGCAATCCACAGCAGCACCGAGAAGCTCTTGCCCGAGCCCGCCGCGCCGCCGAAGATGGCGACATCCGCGGCGCTGGCCATGAACGCCTCTTGCGGTCCCGGCTGCGGCGCGATGGTGACTAGCTCACTCGTCGTCATCGTCGGTGGCCTTGGGCGGCACCTTGACCAGCGGATTGACCGGCACGCGGAGCTGGTAGCGCACGACCTCGGCCTGCGTCTGCACCGGCCCGCCGTCCTTGCCGGTCAGCTCGGTGGTCTGCTTGTCGCCGTACTCGTCGCGCTTCCACTTGCTGAGCAGCCACGTGGCCGCGGCGGTCTGCGCTCGAGCAATGGCGGGGTCTTCGATCTCGCCCGTCGCGATGCGCCGCAGCTCGCGCTCGACACGCTCAATCTTGGCAGCTTGGGCAGCCTCGAGGCGCTGGCCCCATCCATCGGGGTCTGCGTCGCACCAGCCGCGCAGCATGCCCCACGTGAAGCCGTGCTCGGCCAGCAGCGGGCTCGCCGCCGAACGCATGGTCTCGCCGGCTGCAATGGCAGACACCCATCGCTCCAAGGCAGCGTCTCGCGCGTTAGTGGGAATCAGGTGCTTGCGCTTGCGCCCCGATTCCTCACTTTGCCCCTTCTTCTTCGTGATTGCGGTTGCCTTGGGCATGCGACTACCGTGCTCCCGATTCCGGCCGATGCAAGTACAGGCGCGCGTTGCGCCCATCCGGCGACAGGTCGACGCGGCGCACGCGGGCTCGGAGCCAGTCCGGGTATCCGGCGAGCTCGCTCTGTAGCGTGGTCGTCAGGGTGATGGTGCCGGCCATCGTCCAGTCCGGGTCATCGGCGGGCGGCACGAGACGCGCGCCACGCTTGGTAGGTGCCGCAGTCACGTTGCAGCGCCGCTAGGATTCGCTGCCAGCGTTGGGCGTGGCGACGGTGCAGGCGTTGAGCTAGCTCGATGGACTCCTCGGCTGTGCGGTGCGGCGTGTCCCACGGCTCGAGTTGGTCCCACGGCTCAAGGTGGTCGGTCAAGTGAACATGCTCGTTTTGCCGACTGGCTCGCGCCACTCGACCTCGTGGAGCACGCCGCCTGGACCGCGGGTGAACATCACGCGCGGTCTTTCGGGCGCTCGCTTGAGCTTGGCTACCTTGAGTCGCACAGGTGCGCTGGCCCACCCGTTCGATTCCGCATCTCGCTTGTCGACCCAGACAAGCATGATGACCTGCGCGCCGTTCTCGAGGTCGCCCGACTCCTTGAGTCGCTTAACCGTGGGTTCGCGGTTGTCGTCCTCACCGCGGCTGAGCTGGCTGGTGAGCACCAGCGGTACCCCTAGGAGCCGCGCCGTGGCCTGCAAACGGCGGTAGACGGTATCGACCTCCTGCTTGCGTGTGGCGCCCTTCATGGCGTGCTGGATGGCCTGGATGTAGTCCACGAACAGGATGCGCGCGCCGTGCACTCGGACCAGCACGCTCATGGCCTGACAGACTTCCTCGAGCGTGCCGCTTTTGGCGACGGCCATGCGGGCATGCTGCGGACGGCTGGTGATCTGGTTGACTGCGTTGGTGGCTTGCAGCCATTCGGACTGCGAGACCTTGCCGGCCCAGAACGCCGTGGTGTTCATCTCGCCGAAGTGACCGAGCGCCTTCGCGCCCCAGTCCTCTTTG
>JAGWXC010000263.1 GCA_018970045.1 Planctomycetota bacterium
GACAAGACGGAATCAGTCCTTTTCGGAACACACTCGATTCCGGACCTCGCTCCATCCGTGGGGATGGCCCGGCAGGGTGCAGCGCGCCTCACTCCGGACAGGGAGTGAGACTGGGCTTCACCCATGAACTGATCCGGACGGACACATCGTGACAGCACGGTCGAGATTTCTTTCGGTTTGCCATTCCGCCCACGCCCTCCGACAATGATGGTCAACCATGCCCACGCCGTTCCAGCCCGGTAGCGCATCGACGGACGAGGAACTCGCGCTCGCCATCGAGCTCGATGCTCGTGGTCTTGACGGGATGGCACCGGCGCGGATGCTGCAGCGCTGGGCGGCCGTCGTCGGCTCGGCTCGCGACCGACCGATGGCGGCGCTGGCGGCTGCCGAAGCCTGCATTGCCAGCGCAATTCGTGATGGCGGCGAGCCGCTGGAGGCGGCGCAGCAGCTTGCAGCAGCGCACCCCATGCTCGCCGATGACTTCATGGCCGCTGCGCTCGGCTTCGGGATGCCGGAAGGCGACCTGCCGGGCGATCTCGTCCCGGGCGCGATCGTGCTGGGACGATGGCGCATCGACCGGGTCGTCGGTCGTGGCCTGACCGGCACCGTGGCGCTGGCCGTCGACGCGTTGCTGGGCTCGCCCGAGCAGCCTCGTCACGTCGCGCTCAAGCGGTTCGAGTCCGATGCCACCGGCCTTGCCTTGCGCCATGCCCGGCATGAACTGTCCACCCTGCTGTCACTTCCTGAAGGTTGCGGGCCCAAGGTCATCGGCTTCCACGCCGATCGGGCCGGCAGTGCGGTCCTGGTCACGGCATGGGAACCATCGACGCCGCCGATCCACCTTGGCGCACTTCCCGAAGCGATCTGGACCATGGATCGCATCCACGCGCGCGGCATCGCGCATGGTGATCTCAAGCCCGATCACCTGCGGCTGCGCAGCGACGGCTCGTGCTTCCTGATCGACTGGGGGAGCGCGGGTCCTGCGGATCATGCGGGCAAGGCGCTGGATGCCGATCGACTGGCGCGCATCGTGCGAACGATCGGTGGATCCACCGGCGCTGCATGGTGGGTCATCGAGCCGGCGGCGTGGCTCTGCGCGCAACACCAACTCGGCCTGGCGGCGAACTGGCTCGCTGCCTGCGCACCTCGGCGCCACGCACGGCGACTGCTGCGACCGATGGTTGCTGCAGTCGCGGTGATCCTGATGGCTGCCCTGCTGGCCTGGACGATCGGTCCATGGAGCCGCACGCCCGCGGAGGCGGCGATCGAACGCCTCCGTTCCCGGGGCAACCTGATCGAAGTCGTGCAAGGGCCCGACGGCGCCCCTGCGGGAGCGTGGCTGGCGTGGCCGCGGTTCGATCCGGCCGTTCCGGCACGCGAACGACTGGTCTTCTGGATCGACCTGAAGGATGGGCTGGAGGTGATTTCTCGCAAATCTCCAGGAAGCCTGTCACCAGCGACGTGGCCCGAGTCACTCTCCCACAGCCCCGCGGCGCCTCCATGAACCACGAACGACCACGTCGATCCCTTCGCCCTATCACGACGGCCGCCGTGCTCGGGGCGGCCGTGCTCGCCTCCATCGCGCTGCTCGTGCCGCGCGCATCCGTGACAGCCGATGCACCGCAGCTGCTCGTCGGCAGCCAGACCTTCCGCGCGGCGCCGAGCACGATCGAGTTCATGGACTGGCTCGCCACGCGCGAGATGCTGCGCGGCGGCAAGGGCTCGGATGACGGCTCGATCCACGCGATCCTGATCGACCGCCGGCTCGCGCCATCGATGGTGATCCCTGCGGGCGGGCTGCGCGCACGTCGGTTCCAGCTCGACCAGGACGGCACCATCATGCATCACGAGGCCTCCACCGCGGATGCCTGCTCGGTGGTGCTCGTCCCCGACGAGCGTGATCCCAACCTGCTGATGGTGCTCTGCGAGGGTCCGTGCACCAGCGCATCGGGTCGATGCGTGCTGCGGTTCGATCCGGAATCGCTGCGCTTCGAGTGCGCGTGCCCATGAGCCAGCCGCAGCAGCAGGATGATCCGCCAGCCGATGCGGCGCGCCGCGCGCTGGCCGATCGACTGATGGCGGCGCGCGCGCTGATGCTCGCGCGCATCCGACAACGCCTCGCGCAAGCCGGGCTCAGCTCGACGCAGGCCGAGGACATCTTCTCCACCACCCTGCGCCGGGCCGATGCTGCCGCCGCGGCCGGGAGGTTGGTGGCGGAGATCGATGATCAGCATCTGCTTGCCTTGGCCACGGCGATCAGCCGCAACGCCGTGCGTGAGGAGAGCCGACGGGATCGACGGGATCGGGAGCGTCAGGATGGCGCGGCACATCATGGTTTGACGACGACTGCATCGCAGCAGCCTTGCGAACTCGACGCTTCGGCGGATCCTTTCCTCGTCCTGAGCGGGATCGACATCGATGTGGTGCAACTGCGCCTGCGCGGAGCGACCTGGAGCGTGATCGCCGAGCAACTCGGGATGACGGCCTCGGCGGCGCATCGGCGCTACTTCCGCGCCATGCAGCGCCTTGCCGCAGGCGGGTGATGCCGACAGCCGCGCGCGGCGGT
>JAGWXC010000264.1 GCA_018970045.1 Planctomycetota bacterium
GGAGGACCGCACCGAGAGCACCGCCATGGTGGCCATCCAGGGCCCGAAGGCGATGGAGCTGATCGGCAACTTCAGCAAGGAGATCCCCACGCTGAAGCGTTACCGCTTCACCGAGAAGAGCCTGCTGGTGGTGAAGCTGCTCGTCAGCCGCACCGGCTACACCGGCGAGGACGGCGTGGAGATCATCCTCGGCGCGAGCATGGCCAAGATGGCCATGGGGCTGTTCCTGAAGGACATGGGCAAGGCGGACGGCGTGGTGAAGCCGTGCGGCCTGGGCGCGCGCGACTCGCTGCGTCTGGAAGCCGGCATGCCGCTGTACGGCCACGAGATCAACGAGGACATCGATCCGCTCACCGCTGGCCTCGACTTCGCGGTGAAGCTGGACAAGGGCGCGGGCGACGAGCGCGAGGGCCGCTTCATCGGCCAGGATGCGCTGCAGGCGATCGCCGCCGCGGGCGGACCCAAGCGCAAGCTGGTCGGTCTGCTGCTCGACGGCCGACGCAGCGCGCGACAGGGCATGAACGTGCTGCAGGGCGACAAGGTGGTGGGGCAGGTGACCAGCGGTTGCCTCAGCCCGACGCTCGATCGTCCCATCGCCATGGCGATCGTGGAGCGTGGCGTGGCCGAGGCCAAGCCCGAACTGCGCGTCGACCTGGGTCGCGAGCAGGCCGCAGCCACGGTCACCCCGATGCCGTTCATCAAGACGGTTCGCTGACGCGCGCCGCGCGTCACGGCACGATCAGTCCGCCGCGGGACGCTTGCGACCGCTTCCAGGCGGTCGACCGCGCCGCTTCGCCGGTGGCGCCGCGACCGGCGCGGCCTCGCCCTCGGCGCGCAGCCACTGGCTCGGACGATCGTCCATCAGCCGCGCCTGCAGCTTCTTCAGCGCTTCCTCGGCGATCTGCCGCACGCGCTCGCGGGTCAGGCCCACGGTCTCGCCGATCTGCTTCAGCGTGAGCGGCTCCTGGCCTTCCAGGCCGAATCGCAGGCGCAGCACGCGCGCATCGCGCTGGTCGATGGAGTCGAGCAGCTTCAGGATGTAGCCCAGATCCTCGCGGTCGGTCACCTTGGACTCCGGATCCTTGGTGCGGTTGTCCTGGAACAGGTCGCTGAAGTCCACGCTCTCGCCGTCGTCCTTCGTCGGCGCCTGCGTGGGTGCGTTGCGGGCCTTCATGGCGCGCTTCACGATCTCCAGCTTCTTCGGCGCGATGCCCATCATGTGGCTCAGCTCGGGCAGGCTCGGCTGTCGGCCGTGCTCCTCCTCGAACTTGCGCTGCATCTGCTTGTAGCGCGCGATCAGCTCCACCATGTAGGCGGGGATGTGGATCGGCTGCACGGCGTTGATCAGCGTGCGCTTGATGGCCTGCTTGATCCACCAGCTCGCGTACGTGCTGAAGCGCGCGCCCTGCGCGGGATCGAACCCCTCCACGGCGCGGATGAGTCCGATGTTGCCTTCCTCCACGAGGTCGGCCAGCGCCAGTCCGCGGTGCGCGTAGTTCTTGCTGATCGCGATCACCAGACGGAGGTTCGCCTTGATCATGTGCTCCTTGGCACCCTGATCGTCGTCGTTGATGATGCGCCAGCCGAGATCCTTCTCCTGCTCGGGGGTGAGCAGGGGGACCTCGTTGATCTGCTTCATGTACAGGTGCAGATCGGATTGTGCGCTTGGTCGGGGCATGTGGACTTCGGGAACCCTCGGGCCCCCCATGGTAGATCGGCCGCCCGGGTGCATGCCACCACCTGAACCCCCGGATTTTGATTCCTTTGTGGCTACGATCCCGCGGGCCCCGATGACCGACCTCACCCCCTGGCTGCAGGCATGGCCCTGGCGACCCGGCCGACTGGATGTTCGACGGGTCACCGGCGCCGATGGAAGATTGCTGCTTCAGGTGCGCATCGAGATGGGCATCGTTCAGATGGAGGCGGATGGCCGCCCCGACGGGCTGGGGTTCCGCGACGCCCCATCCGCCCTAGCGTGGTTCGAGGGTGCGGGAGCGACGCAGCCGATCGACGCGACCCACGTGTCGGCGCTGGCGGTCGAGATGTCGCAGCGAAGGCAGCGTGGGCTGGCGTGCGCGGCGCTGGAGGACTGGGCGCGCGTGCGACGTGACGCGCTGGACAACCTGCGCGCGCTCGACATTCTCGCCGCGCGCGCGGTCGAGCCGGTCGATCGTGCACGGTTCGAGCCGTGGCGGCCGCACGAGTTGGCCATGCGTGCGCGCGCGGAGGCCGCGGTGGCGCTTGCGGCGGGTCGGCGCGATCTTTCCATCGCGGCGCTGGAGACCGGCCTTCGAAGCGTGCGGGACTCGCTGCAGCGACAGGGCCGAGGCGACCGCGTGGACGTGGCGCCCGAGGTGGGGCTGCTGCGCACGCTGCTCGACGCGCTCACGTTGAAGCTGCCGGCCAGCCAGCGACTGGAACTGGAGCGCCGGCTGCGCGAGGCGGTGATGTCGGAGAACTACGAACTGGCCGCCATCCTCCGCAACGAACTGCGCATGATGGA
>JAGWXC010000033.1 GCA_018970045.1 Planctomycetota bacterium
GCAGCACGCGGCAGGTGGCCTACATCTTCCAGATGTCGCTCGTCGACACGGCCACCAACCGCGTGGTCTGGGAAGACGAGAAGACGATCGTGAAGCAGGGCAACCAGAACCAAGTCGGGTTCTGATCCACGCATGAACACTGTCAAGTGCGCACTTTTTGCAGTGCACCGTTGAGTCGTGGCGTTTGCGGACTAATCTTCCGAAGTCGGGGTGCCGTTGGAACCCGGCTGAAAGGTCGCGCCATGCGCCATGCTTCCGGAGCAGTGCTCGCATCCATCGTCGTTGCCATCGGTAGCTGGTCGTCCGCTGCCCACGCGCAGCGATTGGTTGGCTGGGGTTTCAGCGGCTCGTCCAACACCGATCGTGCCCAGCCGGCGCTGAAGGCAGCGGCGGGCCTCTACCACTCGATGGCCGTCCTGGATGACGGGCGCATCGCAGCGTGGGGCTCGGGGGCCGACAAGCAGGTCAACGTGCCGGTGGACTTGGGCGCGGCAGTGTCGGTAGCCGGCGGTCATCAGCACACGGTGGCGCTCCTTGCGGATGGCAGCGTGCGATGCTTCGGTCGCAACACGAGCGGTCAGTGCAACGTCCCTGCAGATCTTGGGCCGTGCACCGCCGTTGCCGCGGGTGATGCCTTCAGCGCGGCGATCACCGCGGCGGGCACGGTGCGATGCTGGGGCAACAATGCGAGCGGCCAATGCAACGTGCCGGCGGACCTGGCGGGCGTGGTCGGGCTCGACTGCGGGCTCTTCTTCACGATCGCCGTCCTCAAGGATGGCTCGGTGCGGTGCTGGGGCAACAACTCGAGCGGGCAATGCAACGTGCCGACGGACTTGGGGCCAGCCGTGCAGATCTGCGCTGGTACCAAGCACTCGGTCGCGATCCTTGCCGATGGCTCGGTGCGGTGCTGGGGCTCGAACTCGGCCGGCGCTTTGGCGATTCCTCCCGATCTTGGCCCGGTCGTGCAGGTCGCTGCGGGCAATCAGTTCACGCTGGCGCTCCTGGCTGATGGTCGTGTTCGCGGCTGGGGGTGGAACGCCTTCGGCCAAGTGAGCCAAGCTGGTGTGCTGACCGGTGTGACGTCGATCGACGCGGGTGATTCACATGGTGTTGCCGTCCATGCGGATGGTCGCGTTTCGGCCTGGGGTAACAACACCTTTGCGCAGGCGCAGGTGCCGATCGGGGCTGGCGCGGTGAAGCAGATCGGCATCACGTACACGTCGCACACTGCCGTGCTGCGGGACGACGGTAGTTTCAGCATCCGTGGCTTCTGCAACGATGGCATGTGCGCCGTGCCGTTGGATCTGGGTCCGGTGGCGCAGTTTGCGCTTGGCGCGAGTCATGTGGTAGCGCTTGAGGTTGATGGTTCCGTGCGCGCCTGGGGCGCGACCTGGAACGGGATCACGGCCGTGCCGTCGGACCTGCCGCCAGTCGTTGAGGTTGCTGCGCGCGGCTCGCACACCTTGGCGCTTTGCAACGACGGATCCGTGCGTGCGTGGGGCGAGAATGACCGAGGGCAGTGCAACGTGCCGGGTGACTTGGGTGCCGTGCAGTCGATCGCCGCAGGCACTGACTCGTCGTTCGCGATCGTCGCCGACGGGTCGCTGCGCGCCTGGGGCGGCAGCACGGCCGGCGAGGCAAACGTTCCCGCTGACCTCGGGCCTGTCCTGCAGGTGACTGCCGAGCGCGACCATGCGCATGCGCTTCGACTGGATGGCAGTGTGCGATCGTGGGGTTCGGGTGCTCCTGCCCAACCTGCCGATCTTGGGACGGCGGTCCAGATCGCCTGCGGCAGTGATCACGTTGTTGCGCTGCGTGCGAATGGCACCGTCCGAGTCTGGGGTACCACCGGTTACGACACGAACACGCTGCCGGCTGGACTGGGCCGCGTGGTGCAAATCGCCGCGGGCGGTGCCGAAGTCGTGGTGCTCCAAGCCGGCTGCGCGCAAGACATCAGCGGTGATGGGGTGGTCAACGGCGCTGATCTTGCGCGGCTGCTCACAGCGTGGTCGCAGACCGGCACTGGTCTTGCGGCAGACCTGAACGGCGACGGCATGGTCGACGGGGTCGACTTGGGCGCCATGCTCGAGGCGTGGGGGGCGTGCCCGGGCTGACCTTGCACGGGCATCGAGCGCTGATCCCTGTCATGTTTCCGTCGTGGTGAGCTGGTACGCCCTGGGGAGTGTGATGCGCCGCTGGGCCGTCTGATTGCGCTTCGGGGCAATTTCCACCGTCGGCCTGTCCCGGTCGAGTGGCCGCGGCGCAATCGAGGTCATGCACCGCATTCCCATGGTGGCCGCCTTGGCCGTGACCTCGGCATCGATCGCCCAGCAGCCGACCTTCGTCAACTTCGAGAGCCCGCAGTCGCATCCGATCGACGTGACCCCGGATGGCTCGTTGCTCGTGGCGTGCAACACGGCCGACGGCGTGCTCGAGGTGTTCGATCTCGTGGCCGGCATGCCGCAGCGACGCGGTTCGGTGGCGGTGGGGGTCGACCCCGTCTCCGTGCGCATGCGGGGCAACGCAGAGGCGTGGGTCGTCAATCACGTGAGCGACTCGGTGAGTGTGGTGGATCTTGGCACGATGCGCGTGCGCCGAACGGTCGCCGTGGGTGATGAGCCGGCCGACATCGTCTTTGCGGGCTCGCCGCAGCGCGCCTTCGTCACGCTTGCCCAGCCCAATCGCGTGGTGGCCTTCGATCCCTCGCTCGAGCTGCCGACGTTCTCGGTGGTCACGATCAACGGACCGCAGCCGCGCGCGATGGCGGTGAGCCCGGATGGATCGACGGTGTACGTCGCGATCTTCGAGAGCGGCAACCGCACCACCATCGTGCCGCGGGCCGCCGTGAACAACACGGGCGGTCCCTACGGGGGACAGAATCCGCCGCCCAACAGCGGCACGCAGTTCGACCCGCCGCGTGCGGCGGGTCAGCCGTTGCCGCCGCGCGTGGCGCACATCGTTCGCAAGAACGCACAGAATCGGTGGATGGACGACAACGGTCGCGACTGGACCGGCTTCGTGACCTGGGACTTCTTCGACCACGATGTCGCGATCGTGAACGCCTCGACGCTTGCCGTGACCTACGCGGGCGGCGCGCTCTCGACCGTGTCCGGGATCGGCGTGTCGCCGTCGGGTGCCGTCACGGCAGTCGGCTGGGATGCCCTGAACCAGGTGCGCTTCGAGCCCAAGCTGAATGGGATCTTCGCGACGATGCTGATGGCGGACGTGCCTGTGGCCGGTGGTGTGCCCAGCGTCATGGATCTGAACCCGCACCTGACCTATGACAGCGCTTCGATCCCGGCCGCTGAGCGTGCGCTGTCGGTGGGCGATCCTCGCGGCGTGGCGTGGACCGCCGATGGGTCGATGATGTTCACGGCTGCACTGGGGACCAACGCCGTGGTCGCCATGTCGCCAAGCGGTGCGCGTGTGGCGAAGATCGACGTCGGAGAGGGTCCGAGCGGCGTGGCGGTCCATCCCACGGCAGGGATCGTGTACAGCCTCAATCGCTTCGAGGGCTCGGTGAGTGCCGTGAGCACGACCGGGCTCACCGAGGTGCGACGGGTGCCGCTGCACGATGCGACGCCGCCGGCGATCAAGGCAGGTCGACGGTTCCTCTTCAACACCTTCATCACGAGCGGGCTTGGCCACACCAGCTGCGCGACGTGCCACGTGGACGGCCGCAGCGACCGACTCGTGTGGGACCTTGGCGACCCGCAGGGTGCGATGCAGCTCTTCGACGAGACGTGCCAGGCGCCCAACGGCTGCATCCAGTGGCACCCGATGAAGGGCCCGATGACCACGCAAGTGCTGCAGGGGATCGTGGGCAACGGTCCGATGCACTGGCGCGGCGAGAAGGACAACCTCACGGAGTTCAATGCGGCCTTCACGCACCTGCAGGGGCGCGAGTTCGAGATCACGGCCCAGGAGATGCAGCAGCTGACGGACTATGTGGGGTCGCTGGTGTTCCCCCCGAATCCCAACCGCAACATCGATGACACGCTCAAGACGAGCGTCGCGATCTTCGGCGGACAGGCGACGGGTCTGGGCGGCACAGGCAATCCCGTGACTGGACAGAACCTCTATCAGACGCTGCAGAATTTCGGTGCGCCACCGGGCCTGACCTGCAACGCGTGCCACGCGCTGCCGACAGGCACGAATCAGCGTGTCGACATTCCTGCTCCCGGCGGCGAGCAGCAGAACCGCAAGAATGCGCACCTGCGTGAAGTTTGGCGCAAGGTCGGTGCGAATCGGCAGAGCCAGACGGCGCTGCGCGGCGTGGGCTTCGACCACAATGGCGAGGAAGCCACGCTGCAGGACCTGCTCTCGATCGGCTTCCAGTGGGCCCCGGGAACGCAGGGCCAGCAGCAGCGGCGCGACATGGAGGCGTTCCTGCTCTCGTTCCCGAGCGGGACGCGCGCGGGCGTCGGGCAGCAGGTCACGGCGGATGGTGTGTCCGATGACACGGCCCGCATCAACCAGTTCGTGACGATCGCCACTGGTGGATCGGTCGGGTTGATCGTGAAGGGGCGCATCGGCGGCGAGGCTCGTGGGTGGTTCCTGCAGGGCGGCCAGTTCGTGGCCGATCGCCAGGGCGATGCGTTGATCTCACCGGGGCAACTGCTTGCGCAGGCGGCCGCAGGCAGCGAGCTGACCTACACGCTGGTGCCAGCTGGATCGCAGCAGCGGCTTGGCGTGGATCGCGACCTGGACGGATTCCGTGACCGGGATGAGTTGGATGCCGGAAGCGATCCAGCCGACGCAGGCAGCATGCCCGGCCAGTGCGTGGCTGACCTGACGGGTGATGGACAGGTTGGTGGTGCGGACCTCGGCATCCTGTTGGGCGGTTGGGGCGGGTCTGGCACCGCCGACCTGAATGACGACGGCACCATCGACAGCCAGGATCTGGGCGCGATGCTTGGGTCGTGGGGCGCGTGCGGCGGTTGATCGGCGTTCGAGCCCGAGCCGCGTTCGTGGTGGCCCGCGACAGCGCAGTGCACCAGAGGCCCACGCACTGGTTGCGGCGACTCAGCGCAGCGCGTTCATGCGGGGCGTGAC
The DNA here is from genome assembly GCA_018970045.1 of Planctomycetota bacterium. Classification (GTDB taxonomy): domain Bacteria; phylum Planctomycetota; class Phycisphaerae; order Phycisphaerales; family SM1A02; genus SYIB01. The sequence goes on from JAGWXC010000033.1 coordinate 5,056, forward strand.
GACCACGAGCCCGATCAGCGGCTGGTCGGGTGCGGGTTCGACCTGCACCAGCACGATTGGCGTGGGTTGCCGGCTGCGGAAGAGCGCACGGGGGTAGGGCTGCTCGCCCCACTGGTCGCGCAGCTCGCTCATGGGGATTTGGATCGTGCCGCCAGCGGGGATGGTGACGCCATCCTTCACGAAGCGCCGATTGACCCACAGGCTGGCGCCGTTCCATGATTGCGCTGTGCCGTTGGTGATGCGGATCGCCTCGTCTTCCTGCACGACCTGCACCTGTTCGACGGTCGCCTGCGGACGACCGACGGGGTAGGGGCGCGTGGCCTTGGCCAAGTCGACCGTGTTCACGCAGCCACACAGCAGCAGGCAGGCAATGGATGCGAAGCGCATGGGCGGAGTGTAGCCAGCACCAGTCATAGACTGGTGGCGTGAGCGTGAACCTGTCGCCATCCGACCTGCCCCCACGTCGACTCTCGCGGTCGATCGCGGAGACCGCGCGCTTGGTCAAGGCCGACCCGCGCGTGACGGCGCTCGTGCCGGGCTTCGATGCACCGTTCTTCCAAGCCGGCCTGGCTGGGTACAGCGATGGCGCGATGCGGCTGATCGCGCGCCGCCACGGGTGCCCCTTCTGCGTGACCGAAGCACTGCTCGACCGGACGCTGATCAACGGCGGAAAGGGACGGCGCAAGGAAGACCCTGATCTGATCGCGACCGAGTGCGGCATGGGCGAGATCGAGGACAACATCGCCGCAAGCACCGATGACCATCCGATCGCCGGCCAGATCATGGGGACCACGCCGGATGAGATGGCCGAGGGGGCGGACATCCTGGTGCGAATGGGTTACGACGTGATCGACGTGAACATGGCCTGCCCGGTCAAGAAGATCAAGAGCGCCTCCCGCGGTGGGCATTTCCTGCACCATGCCGACGAGGCCATTCCTGTGCTGCGCGCCGTGATCGACGCGGTGGATGGGCGCGTGCCCTGCACCGTCAAGTTGCGCAGGGGGTGGGATGACTCGCCCGATTCGGAACGGCGGTTCTGGACGGTGTTCGATGCCGTGTATGAGCTTGGCTATGCATGGACCACGGTGCATTGCCGGACCGTGCAGCAACGCTACGAGGGGCCGGGACGGTGGGAGTTCCTGGAGGACCTGGTGCGCCTGCGACCCGACTGCGTGATCTTCGGCAGTGGGGACATCTGGGGAGTCGAGGACGTGTTCGCCATGATCGACCAATGCGGCGTGGCGGGGGTGAGCGTGGCACGCGGATGCATTGGCAATCCGTGGATCTTCCGGCAGGCACGCGACATGATGGCAGGTCGTGAACCCACCGCGCCCACCGTGACCGAGCAGCGTGAGGTCTTGCTCGAGCATTACCGCTTGGCCAGCATCATCCACGGCGATCGGACCACGAGCCGCCACATGCGGAAGTTCGGCATCAAGTTCGCGGCCCATCACCCCGACGCACGGTCCGTGAAGGCTGCCTTCATTGCGTGCGAGAGTGCTGAGAGCTGGCGCGAGGTGATCGAGCGGCTGTACCCAGTCCAGTGAGAGCACCACGCACGCACCAGAGGTGATGGGTTGTTCGGGATCGCCTGTGCGCGCGCCTGCCGCCCACGGGCCGGAGATGGCGACGCTGGCACCGATGCCCTCGCCCTCGATGGGGCTTGGGGCGAGGATTCGTTGCAGGGTTCGCCAACGAGGGTCCCGCCCCGGGGCAGCGGTGATCGGCGATGTTCGCTTGATGAGGTACATGGCGCCTTGGAGCGACTCGGCATCGGTCGCCGTTGGGGCCCCGGCGATGATCCAGTCGCATGAGGCAGCGACGGACAGCCCGACGTGCTCCTCGGGGTGGCTGAAGCCCCAGGTTCGCTGCTCGTTCATCAGGAGTCCGCTCGGTGTGAGCGATGCGATGACGACACAGCCGCGCCGGCGCCCGATCATCGACGGACTGAGTGCGCCACCATCGGCACGCGGCGCACCAACGATCAGTTCGCGATCCGTCAGCGCGATCGACCAGCCGAGCCACTCATGGGCGGCACGTGAGCCGAGACGATCCGTGACCCAGGGGGTGGATTCCGCGGCAGCGGGCATCAACCCAACATGGACGGCACCGCCACGCACGCTTGAAGACACGCCCGGCTCCCACGGTGCACCCACAGCGATCGTGGTCGAAGTGATGGCCACAGAAAAACCAAATCGGCCGCCTTGAACCGGTGTGGGGGAGTGAAGTGCAGCACGATGCTCGATGCCGAACTCGCCGATGGCAAAGAGATCCGCGCGGCCTTCATCGAAACCTGAGGAACCGTGATCCCACCGAGGACTGCCCACGATGAGGTGCTGGCCGTGGATCGCGACGGACGAACCGAACTCAGCACCGCCCTGAAGGATCGGCGCATGGATCGTGCCAACGTGGCGCCAACCTTCGGCTCGGTATCGGAAGACGTGAACGGCACCGGCCGCATGCAACGCTTGAATCGACTCGCGTGGCGCACCGATGGCGAGCCAATCACCATGGATGGCGATCGCGCGGCCGAAGTCAGCATGCGGATCGAGGCCTGGGTGCTCGATCGGCGCATCGCAGGACCAGCGCTGGTTGTTCAGTCGAGACGCGTGAACGACAGGTGGCGTGAGGCCAAGATCCTGGTCGTGCCATGAACTGGCGAAGAGCCACTGCCCGTGCATGGCCACGGTCCGACCCAGCGGGGGCGCATCTGGGCATGGAGCGAGCTCATGGTGGACGTGCCAGGTGGTTGGAGCGGGAGGCGCTGTGGCCAGCGGAGTGAGCAACCCCAGGGTGGTCCCTCCATGCGCCATGCTCACGTGGGTTGAGAGCGCGACGAGGAGTGCAAGAATGACGACCGCGGCGCAACGCCGTGGCCAAGACGTGGAGTCATGACGCATGGAAGGTCCCCGGATGGAAGAAAGCCGCGGCCATCATCGCACGCCTTGGGCGGCACTCCTGGAAACACGCCTGAACTTCGGTGCGACTTTTGCAATTGAGAGGCACGAGGCGACTTGCCCCAGGCATGTTCGAGACGTGGCTCGTCCGGAGCGATCGAGCGGTCCTTCGCCGCGCGGATCCGGGTGGAGCGCGCGCGCGTCCACGCGGCACGGACCCGAGGGAGCGGGAGGACGAACGCACGCCGGGGGCGGCCGTGGCCCGATGGCACGAATGCACGAGCGCAAGCATGACCTGCCGCGCGCTACCTTCCCCCCATGCGCACCAGCGAGATCTCGTACCACGACGGCAGCACGGAACTCCGAGGCTTCATGGCGGCACCCGATGCGGGCTCGCAGCACCCGGTGGTGCTCGTCTTCCATGCCTGGCGTGGCCATGATGACTTCGTGCGCGACGAGGCACGCAAGCTTGCCGATCAGGGCTTCATCGGCTTCGCTGCCGACATGTACGGCGCTGGCAAGCTCGGCACGACCAACGAGGAGTGCTCCGCGCTGATGACGCCCTTCATGCAGGATCGGGCGCTGCTGAAGCGGCGGCTCGATGCGGCGTTTGCGGCGGCACGCGCGATCGACGGCGCCGATCCCACGCGACTGGGTGCGATGGGGTTCTGCTTCGGCGGACTGTGTGTCCTCGATGCGGCTCGCCACGGGATCGCCAACCTGTGCGGCGTCGCGGCGTTCCACGCGCTGTTCACGCCGCCGCCGTCGCCGCCGAGGACGCCGATCACCGCCAAGGTTCTGGCCCTCCACGGCTACGACGACCCGATGGCCACGCCCGATCAGCTGGTGGCCTTCGCCGCAGAAATGTCCGCACGTCAGGCTGACTGGGAGGTCTGCGCCTACGGCGGCACGGTGCATGCCTTCACGAATCCCGAGGCGAACCATGCTGCCCATGGCACGGTCTACCAGCGGCGCGCCGATCAACGCTCGCGCGAGCGGGCGCGCGACTTCTGGCGCGAGTGCTTGGCGTGATCAATCAGACGCTGCTGCGCAGCGCGTCCGGATCCAGGTTGCAGCGGGGGCTCGGCCTCGCGTGGGCCCCGCTCAGTCGCGGCGGGTCCACAGCCAGACTGCAGCGGCGAACTCGATCTCGCTCAGATCGCCGTCCCAGTTCATGAGGGTCTTCGACGTCCCAGCACCCTCGTAGAGCCGGCGATCGCGGCTCGTGTAGAGCGTCTTCGCCGTGCCCGGGCCTTCGTACACGCGGCCGTCCTTGATGGTCCAGAGCGTCTTCGCCGTACCCGCGCCCTCGTAGACGCGACCGTCGCGCACGGTCAGCAGCGTCTTCGCGGTACCTGCGCCCTCGTACACGTGATCGCCACTGATCGTGAGCAGCGTCTTGCTGCTGCCGGCACCGTCGTGGAAGCGCTTGGACGAGACGTTGAAGAGCGTCTCGGCGGAACCGGCACCCTTTCGGAAGTGAATGGTGGCCAACGTGGTTGCTCCGGACAGGTCGCGCGCTCCAAACAGGAGCAGCATGCTGGCGATGATGACGATGAAGATTCCCCGGGTGTGCATCATGGTGTGTCGCTCACCAGCTCTTCTTGCCGCGTCGGCCCTGCTTGAAGCCCTTCTTGTGGCCCTTGGCCTTCTTCTTGCCGCCACGACCGCTGGTGAAGTCGCGGAAGCCGTCGCCGCGCATGGAGGGAAGGGCGCTCGCCGCACTCTGCAGCGTGCTCGTGACCATGAGCTCCATGCGGCGCGCCGCCGTGTCGATCGACATGATGCGCACGGTCACGCGGTCGCCCACGCCGATGTGCGCGCCGGAGCGCTGCGAGCGCAGGCGCCCGCTGGATTCATCGATCTCCCAGCGCTCGGCACGGCCGCTGTTGGCCGAGAGCTCGGCACTCTTGGCGAAGCCATCGACGAAGTACTTCTCGAGCGTGATGAAGAGGCCGTTGCCGCCCGGCGAGAGCCCAGTCACGGCCGCGGGCAGTTCGTCGCCCATGTGATGGTCCTGCAGGAACTGCAGGACGAGGAACGTGCGCAGGTCGCGCTCGGCACCCTCTGACTGCACTTCGGTGGAACTGCAGTGCTGGCCGAACTCAATCAGCTTCTCCTCGGCGAGGACGCCGGGATCGCCCATGAGCCGTGCGGCAAGGTCGCGCTTGGCTCGCCCGCCCGGAGGATGCGCTCCGTTGTCGGTCTCGGCGAGGTACGCATCCATCGCGCGGTGCACGAGCAGGTCGGGGTAGCGGCGGATGGGGCTCGTGAAGTGCGTGTAGTGCTCGCTCGCCAGGGCGAAGTGCCCGATCATCGCCGGGCTGTAGATCGCCTTGCTCATGCTGCGCAGCACGGCGTAGTGCACGCTGCGCTCGGCGGGCGTGCCACGGGTCTGGTCGAGGATCGACTGCAGGTCATGGCGCGTGGGCTCGTCGGGAAGACGACGGCCAACGGTGCGTGCAGCGAGCCTGAGCGCCGTGAACTCCGTGGTCGCGGGCTCGGGGTGCACGCGTCGGATGAGCGGCACGGTGATGTCGGCGAAGGTGCGGGCGAGCGCCTCGTTGGCCTCGACCATGAACATCTCGATGAGGGTGTGCGTGAACGCGCCATCTTCCGGCACCACGTCCTTCACGCGGCCATCCTCGTCGAACACAAGCTCGCTCTCGGGCAGGCTGAGCGTGATCATGCCGGCGTCGAGCCGGCGCTTGCGCAGCACCTTGGCCAGGCGGTCGCATTGCTTCAGGGCCTCGATGAGCTCAGGAGGCCAGACCGGCTCGGTCTTGGCATGGCGCGCGGCCTCGTCGAGGTCGCCGTCGATGACGGCCTGGGCCTCAAGGTAGGTCATGCGCTTGCGGCTGCGGATCACGCTGGCTGCCAAGCGGGTGCCGGTGATGCGGCCCTTCGTGTCCAGGTTCACGATGGCGCTGCGCGTGAGCCGTGCCACGCCTTCCTGGAGCGAACACACGCCGTTGGAGAGCGCCTCGGGCAGCATGGGCAGCACGCGGCGGGGCAGGTAGGTGCTGTTGCCGCGTGCGGCAGCTTCCTGGTCGAGCGGCGAGCCCGCGTGAACGAAGTGCGCCACATCGGCGATGTGCACGCCGAGCGCCCACTCCTGGCGCTCCTCGTCCCAGGCGATCGAGATCGCATCGTCGTAGTCGCGCGCATCCGGCGGATCGATCGTGAAGGTCAGCTCGTTCGTCAGGTCGAGCCGTTCAGGCCAGCGCCCCGACTCCTGCTCGGTGGCGAACTCTCGCGCAAGCTGCGCCGCCTGCGCGCTCACGTCATCCGGGAACGCCTCGCGCAGGCCGTACGACATGATGACGCTGCGCGTCTCGGCGTCGGGCTGGCCGGCCTCACCGAGCACTTCGACGATTGCGCCTTCGGCCCAGCGGTGCTCGGTGGGGAATCGGATGAGGTCGAAGACGACCTTCACGCCGGGCTTGCCGCCCTTGCTCTCGGCATCGCGCACGATGACCGGTCCATCGAGCTTGCGTCCATCAGGCCGCACGATCCACTGGCGCCCGTCCTTCTCAAGCGTGCCGGCGAAGCGCGTCTGCGCGCGCTCGAGCACCTCGACCACACGGCCGCTGGGGCGGTCGGACTGCGACGGACGGTCGTAGTGGTCAGTGCGGCGTGACACGCGAACCCGAACGCGGTCGCCGCTGATGGCGTCCATCGTGGCGCCGCCGGGCACGAAGAGATCACCCTCGCGCGTCGGGCGCTCGGGGGTGACGAAGCCATCGCCACGCATGGTGATGCGGATGCGGCCGGTGATCTCATCGCCCATGCGGGGCAGGCGAACGGTGTCATCGCCGGCGATCTCGATGGCGCCCTCATCCTGCAAGCCGAGCATCGACTCGCGGAACGAGGTCGACTCCGCATCGGGCACGCGGATCATGCGCTCGAGTTCACGAAGCCGGGTCGGGCGATAGGCGGCGTGCGCCAGATGTTCAAGGATGCGCGCGCGCCAATTGAAGGCCATGCGGTGAGGCTACCTGAAGCAGGATCGGGGGCCGACGGCGGCTCAGCGCCGCTTGCGCTCGAGGCCCGGTCGTTGGCTCAGCGGCCCTTGCGCTTGGAGCTCTTGCCTGCGGAGGTGCGGCTGGGCTTGGATGTGGGCTTCGCGCCGCTCGGCTTGGCGCGACCGAGCTGCAGCACGTTGCCGACGCCGCGCCCCTCGCGTGCGTGGTTCTTGCGCCCGCCCGACGCTCGGCCAGCCGATGAGCCGCCATCGCCCGCGGCGTTGCCCGATGTGCTGGCCGGTCCAGCGCTCGCGCGATCGCTCGCAGCAGATGCGCCGCTCACTGCGCCCTCGGTCGTGGGAGCCTTGGATGCGCCTTCGGCCTTGGCGCCATCCCGCGAACCCTTCGCGCTTGGCTCGTCGCTGGGCGCCTTGCGCTGCTCCTTCGTGGAGCCGGCCGCGCCGCTTGCGGCGGTCTCCGCGCCCGAGCCCGCAGCCGGCGCCGCGTCGGCCTTCTTCGCCTGGTCGTAGTCGGCGCTGCGGTAGTCGGTCTCGTAGAAGCCGCCGCCGCGGAAGATCACGGCGCCGCCGATGCCGATCTTGCGCTCGACCTTTCGCTTGCCGCAGCGCGGGCACGTGCGGATCGGATCGGCCTTGATCGACTGGAACTCCTCGAATTCATGCCCGCAGGCGCTGCAGGCATATTCGTAGGTCGGCATGGTTCACTCCGAGGGACTGACCACGACCTTCGCGCTGCGCAGGATGTGGTCGCCGAGGCGGTAGCCCGACTGGAAGCACTGCACGACGCAGCCAGGTGCGACCCCATCGGCGGGTTGCTGCATGACCGCTTGATGGCAGTGGGGATCGAAGGCATCGCCGCGTGCGGGATCGATGCGCACGATGCCGTGCTTCTCGATCGCCTTGAGGAGCTCGGTGCGCAGCATGGTCACGGCGGCGGCGAGCTTGGCCGGCTCCATCGTGGTCAGGTCCTGCGCAAGCGCGAGGTCCATGTTCCCGAGCACCGGCACGAGCGAGTTGGCGACCTGCACGACGCCCGAGTGGCGCGCGCGGGCCTCGTTCTCGATCGACCTGCGCTGGATGTTCTGCGACTCGGCGAGCGCCCGCAGGTACGCATCGTGCTTGCGGGCCAGTTCATCCTGCAGCGATTCGATGCTCGGGGCAACAGGTTCGCCGTTGGCGGCATCGGGCTTGGGTTCGGTGGTGTCCATGCTCATGATCCCGTGAAGGTGTCCTTGATCTTGGCCCAGACGCTGCGCGAACCCTCATGCACGGGATCGCCCTCGATCGAGGCGAGTTCGGTGTAGAGCTCGCGCTGGCGCGCCGTGAGTTCTTCCGGCACGCGGATGGTGAAACCGACCACGAGGTCGCCGCGGCGCGGCGATCGCAGCGACGGCAGGCCGCGGTCGGGGACCCGCACGAGCTCACCGTGCTGCGTGCCCGCGGGAACCTCAACCTCGACAGGGCCATCGAGCGATTGGATCTCGAGGGTGGCGCCGAGTGCCGCCTGCGCCGGCGAGAGCTCGCGTGCCATGATGAGTTCGTTGGCGTGGCGGGTGAAGGTCTCGTGCTCGTTGACCCGGACGACCACATGCAGGTCGCCGCGTTCGCCCTGGCCCATCGGGCTCGCTTCCGGCGGGGGCGGCTCGCCCTCGCCGCTCACGCGGATCACTTGGCCATCATCGATGCCAGCCGGGATCTTCACGCGCAGGCTGCGGCGCTTGCTGATGCGGCCTTGCCCGCGGCAGTCATCGCAGCGATCGGTGATGACCGTGCCGCGACCACGGCACGCGGGGCAGGTGTTGACCATGCGGAAGAGGCCACCGAGCCCGATCTGTTCGACCTGGCCGCGACCGCCGCAGCTGGTGCACTGCTTGGGCTTGGTGCCAGGCTTGGCGCCGCCGCCACCGCAGGTGGCGCAGACATCAAGCCGAGAGAAGGCAACCTCGACATCCTTGCCCGTGAGCACGTCGGCGAGTTCGATCTCGACCTGCTCTTCAAGGTCATAGCCGCGCGCAGGGCCACGGCGTGCGCGTTGCCGACCGCCGCCGAAGAGCTCGGCGAACATGTCCATGATGTCGTCCGGACGCATCCGGTTGAAGTCGTGGCCCGGCGTGCCGCGAAGCCCGGCATGGCCGTGCTGGTCGTAGCGCGCACGACGCTCCGGGTCACCAAGGACTTCGTACGCCTCGGCGCAGGCCTTGAACTCGGTTTCGGCCTGGGCGTCGCCCGGGTTGCGATCAGGGTGCCACTTCATGGCGAGCCGACGGTACGAGCGCTTGATCTCGTCGCCGTTGGCGGTGCGCTCGACGCCGAGGACCTCGTAGTAGCAGCGTTCGACGGCCATGGTGGCTCCGGTTCAGCCGCCGACGGTGGCGGCGATGGAACTGAAACGGGGGGCCGGGGCCACGCGGGCCCAGGCCCCCCGAGACGCACACGTGATCAGCTGACGCCGCCCTCGACCGGGGTGGCGTCATCCTTGAGCTCGGTCACGAGCACATCGGTCGTCAGCATGAGGCCAGCCACGCTCGCCGCATTGAGCAGCGCCGTGGTGGCGACCAGCGACGGATCGATGATGCCGTTCTTGACGAGGTCGGTGAACTCACCCGTGCCGGCGTTGTAGCCGTAGCCACCCTGGCCGGTGAGCACCTTCTCGATCGTGACGTCGCCGTCCTGGCCGGCATTCGTCGCGATCTGCCAGCTCGGAGCGCGCAGGGCGTCGGCCACGATGTCGAAGCCGAAGGCCTCGTCGCCATCGGCCTTCTTGCGGCCGGCCTTGACCGCCGCGATCGCGCGCAGGAATGCCACGCCGCCGCCGGGCACGTAGCCCTCCTTTGCGGCCGCGCGGGTTGCGTGCAGGGCGTCGTCGACGCGGTCCTTCTTCTCCTTCATGGCGATCTCGGTGGGAGCGCCGACGGAGATGATGGCCACGCCGCCGGTGAGCTTGGCCTTGCGCTCCTGCAGCTTCTCGCGGTCGTAGTCGCTGGTGCTGGCCTCGAAGAGCGCGTCGATCTGCGCCACGCGGGCCTCGAGTTCCTTCTTCTTTCCGGCGCCCTCGACGACGGTGGTGTCGTCCTTGGTCACCACGATGCGACGCGCCTTGCCGAGTTCGGACAGCGTGATGTCGGCCAGGTTGCGGCCGAGGTCCTCGCTGATGAACGTTCCGCCGGTGAGCACGGCGATGTCGCCGAGCATGGCCTTGCGGCGGTCACCGAAGCCGGGTGCCTTGACCGCGCAGACCTGGAGCACGCCGCGGAGGCGGTTGACCACGAGTGCCGCCAGGGCCTCGTTCTCGACTTCCTCGGCAATGATCAGGAGCGGCTTGCCGTCGGTCGCGATCTTGTTGAGCAGCGGGAGTAGGTCGGGCAGGTTCGAGATCTTCTTCTCGTAGACCAGCACGTAGGCGTTCTCGAGCACGCACTCGGCCTTCTTCGGGTCGGTCATGAAGTACGGCGAGAGGTAGCCCTTGTCGAAGGCCATGCCCTCGACGTAGTCGAGCGTGGTGCTGGCCGACTTGCCTTCCTCGACCTCGACGACGCCTTCCGCGCCGACCTTGTCGATCGCCTCGGCGATCAGTGCGCCGATCTCGGTGTCGTGGTT
>JAGWXC010000034.1 GCA_018970045.1 Planctomycetota bacterium
AGCGCTCGGCATCAGGCGAGCCCGGGCGATCGAGGTAGAACCCAGCCCAGCTCGCACCAGCGGCCGAGAGCGTCGGCCACAGCGCCGCCACGAAGGCCGCGCAGCGATCCTCGATCGCCGTGCCTGCCGAGCACCGCGCGAAGCGGGCAAGATCGGATGGTGCAAGCTCGATCGGCATGACAGGCGCGCAGGCAGGTCAGGAGCGGTCGGGGAGCAGTGCTGTCCGGCGCGCGATCACGCGCTTTCGCGCACGAGCCGTCGGATGTTGTCGACCGTGGCACGACCGGCGCGCACGGCATCTTCATTGATGCAGTAGGTCACGCCGGAGTTGTCGAGTTCGGGCAGGGCGTACATCAGGTCGAGCATGAGCTCATCGACCACCGCACGCAGCGCGCGGGCGCCGGTGTTGCGATCAAGGGCCTTCTGCGCGATCAGGTCGAGCGCGCCGGGCGTGAACTCAAGCTGCGCACCCTCGAGGCTGAAGAGGTGCTGGTACTGGCGCACGAGAGCGTTCTTGGGCTCGAGCAGGATGCGCACGAGCGCAGCGCGGTCGAGCGGCATGAGCGGCGTGATCAGGGGCAGGCGCCCCATGAGCTCGGGAATCATGCCGAACTCGAGCACGTCTTCCACGATGACCTGGCCGAGCACGCTCTGGCGCTCTTCCTGCGAACCGCGCGCGATCGGGTCGGTGTTGAAGCCGATCTTCCGGCGGCCGAGGCGCTTGGAGATGATCTCCTCGATGCCGTCGAACGATCCGCCGCAGACGAAGAGGATGTTCGTGGTGTCGAGCTGGATGTACTGCTGCTCGGGGTGCTTGCGGCCGCCCTGCGGGGGCACGTTCGCGACGGTGCCCTCGAGGAGCTTGAGCAGCGCCTGCTGCACGCCCTCGCCGCTCACGTCGCGGGTGATCGACACGTTCTGGCTGGTCTTGCCGATCTTGTCGATCTCGTCGATGTAGATGATGCCGCGCTGCGCAGCCTCGAGGTCGAAGTCGGCGGCCTGGAGCAGCTTGAGCAGCAGGTTCTCGACGTCCTCGCCGACGTAGCCGGCCTCGGTGAGCGTGGTCGCATCGCCGATCGCGAAGGGTACGTTCAGCATGCGCGCGAGCGTGCGGGCGAGCAGCGTCTTGCCGGTGCCGGTCGAGCCGATCAGCAGCACATTGCTCTTGTCGAGCTCCACCGGTGCATCGGCGTTGCCGACCTGCGTGAGGCGCTTGTAGTGGTTGTGCACCGCGACCGAGAGCGTCTTCTTGGCCTGGTCCTGGCCAATCACGTACTGATCGAGGTACTCCTTCAGCGAGCGCGGCGACGGAATGCTCGAGAAGAGCTGGCTGCCGGTCGAGACCCGGCGCTTCTCCTGCTTGAAGATGTTGCCGCACAGGTCCGTGCAGTTCGTGCAGATGTAGACGTCGTTGGGCCCCTCGACCATGGGGCCGACCTCGCGGCTGGTCTTGCCGCAGAAGGAGCAGGTGGTGACGCGCCGACCGCGGAAGCCACCATCGTCGGTGCGCTTGCCATCGGTGCCGGGGCCCTTGCGGTCGTTTCCGTTGCTCATGGTGTGTCCAGTCCGAGTCTATCGGTTCATGGGGCGCGCCCCTGCAGCGAGCGGCCTCTTTCGGGCGCGAGTTCCGGCCGCTCCGATGCAACGATCCTTGCTTGCGGCGTTCACGACGATCGACGCGAGCCGCGCACGGCAGGCGGCTTGGCCGATGCACGCTCGTGGCGGATCCGTTCCACCGTTTCACGGGCCTTCTCACGGAGGCGACGATCCGCGATCTCGTACTCCTCGTCCGAGATGCGCCCACTGTCGCGCAACGCCTTGAGTTCCGAGAACCCGAAGGCCTCGGCTTCGGCAGCGGAACGATCGAACGCCCGCGCGCGCACGCGCATGGCGACGACGAAGCCGATGACCGTGAGCACCAGCAGGGCGACGATCGAGATCCAGAACGCGCCCGAGGAACCCTGGGCGAGCACGGTCACTTCTTGGCGCCAGCCTTGCGGGTCGAGGCCTTGGCCTCGACTTCCTTGTTCCATGCCTCGGCCGGCACGTCGGTGACCGTGGCGCGCGCGATGACGCGGTCGGCGACCTTCGCTTCGCGGATGCCGAGCGCGACTTCCTGGATGCGGCCGCTCTGCTCGAGTTCCTTGCGGAGCTCGGCAGGGCGCATGTTCTGCTGGCGAGCGATCATCGCCACACGGCCGTTCAGTTCGCCTTCGGTCACGTCCACGCGCATGTCTTCGGCCAGGCGCTGCAGGATGAAGAAGAGCTTCAGGCGGCGCTGGGCCGACTCGGTCGTGTCGGCGCGGGCTTCGGCGAGCTTGAGCTCGACCTGCTCGGGCGCGGTGCCGCGCGACAGCAGCTCGTAGCGCTGGCGCTCGAGATCACGGGTGATCTGGCCGGCGCTCAGCTTGACGGGCAGCTCGAAGCTGACCGCGTTGGCCAGCTGCTCCATGACCTGCTCGCGCATGGCGACCTGCTGCTCGCCGTCGCGGCGCTGCTCGAGCACCATCTTGACCTGCTCGCGCAGCATGGCTTCGTCGGCAAGGCCGAGCTTGGTGGCCAGTTCCGCCACCGGAGCCGGCGTGATGCGCTCGGCCTGGGTGATCGTGAACGAGAACGACAGATCGTTGCCGCGCACCTTCTCGTGCTCGTGGCCCTCGGGGCCCTTGGCCGTGAAGCTCACGGCATCGCCGACCTTGCGGCCCATCAGGTGCTTCTGCAGGTCGTCGATCATGATGCCGAGGAACGGGCCCTTGCCCTCGTCTTCCTTGGCGGGCACCACGGCGAGCGCGTTGTCGGCCTTGTAGAACGGCTCCGACTCGCCCTTCACGGTCACCGCAACGGTGCCGATCATGCGGTCAAGGTGCTCGAACGGGCCGTCGATCAGGCTCGGGGTGCCGAAGCGGTACTGGTTGCGCAGGATCTCGTCGTCGATGTGCTTGTCGATGACGTCGATGACAGGCTTGCGGATCGCCATGCCTTCCCAGGCGGGCAGCGTGAAGTCGGGGATGACCTCGATGTCGACGCTGAAGGTGAACGATGCACCGCGGGCGAGTTCGTTCAGCTCGCTGCCGGGGCTCATCTCGGGGTTGCCGATCGGGCGGAGCTTGTGGTCGGTGACGGCCTTGTTGAAGGCCTGGCCGACCAGCTGGCCACGGGCCTCTTCGAGCAGCTGCTTGCCGAAGCGCTTCTCGAGGATCGCCATCGGCGCCTTGCCCGGGCGGTAGCCCGGCAGCGCAGCGCCGTTCTGCAGGTTCGCGAAGGCGCCGGCGATGTGGCTGTCCACGGCATCGGCCGGGATGGTCACCTCGATGCGCTTGAGGGCGGGGCCTGCGTCGGACACGACGATCTTCGGTTCAGCGGTCTGCATGCTCATGGTTGGGTCCTTGATGGGGAGGGACGAGTATAGGGGCTTGCGCGAGCTGCACCATGCACCGACGAAGAAGGCCCCCGGGTTTCGGGGGCCTTCGGTCGAACTCAGGTCAGGGCACGAAGCCTGCGGGTGGCTATCGGATCCGTGCGATCAGCGACCTAGAAGGAGGAGGTCGGCGTAGGTCGGGATCGGCCACAGATCAGCCGGAACCAGCCGCTCGAGGCCATCCGCCGCATCGCGCACGCGCTGCATCGCCGGCACGACCGTGTCGCGCAGGTAGCGCACCTTCTTCGCCGCATCGCCCTTCTGGGCCTCGGTCGAGGCTTCCAGCGACTTGGTCGCGGCGCGGAGCTCGGCCACTCGGCGCACGAGGTCCTTCAGCGCTTCCTCGCTGTCGGCGCACTCGACGCCGGCCGACTGCGTGGCGCCCACGGTGTCGGCGAGCTCGGCCTGCGCACGCAGGCACGCGGGCAGCACCTGCGTGTTCACCATCTGCACCAGCGTGCGGCTCTCGATGGTGATGAGCTTGGTGTACTGCTCGAGCTGCACTTCGTAGCGCGCATGGAGCTCGCGGTGGTTCAGCACGCCGTAGTGCGCGAAGAGCGCCTTGGCCTTCTTCGTGTCGAGCGCGCCCAGGCAATCGGCGGTGCTGGCCATGTTGGGCAGGCCGCGGCGGGCGGCCTCGGCGTGCCATTCGGCGCTGTAGCCGTCGCCATCGAAGCACACGCGGCGGTGCTCCTTGATGATGCCCTTGAGCACCTCGCGCACGGCGGCCTCGAGCTTGGCGGCCGTCGCGTTGCGGCCGGCCTTCTTCTCGATGGCGGTGGCCACGAAGTCCAGGCTCTCGGCCACGATCGTGTTGAGGACGGTGTTGGGCCACGCGACGCTGGCGCTCGAACCGACCGCGCGGAACTCGAACTTGTTGCCGGTGAAGGCGAACGGGCTCGTGCGGTTGCGGTCGCTGGCGTGGCGGGGCAGCGCCATGAGCGTGCGCGCGCCGAGGTCGATGGCGCCGCCCTTCATGGTCTTCTTGGGCGTGCCCTTCTCAAGCTGGTCGAGGATGTCCGTGAGCATGTCGCCGAGGTAGATGCTCATGATCGCCGGCGGAGCTTCGTTGGCGCCGAGGCGGTGGTCATTGTGGGCGCTCGCGATCGAGGCGCGCAGCAGGTCGGCGTGCAGGTCCACCGCGCGGATGACCGCGCAGAGGCACGTGAGGAACTGCATGTTCGAGTGCGTGTCATCGCGCGGGTCCAGCAGGTTCACGCCCGTGTCGGTCGACATGCTCCAGTTGTTGTGCTTGCCGGATCCGTTCACGCGGGCGAAGGGCTTCTCGTGCATCAGGCACATGAAGCCGTGCTCACGCGCGGTCGAGCGCAGCACGTGCATGACGAGCATCTGGTGGTCGACGGCGATGTTGGCGTTCTCGTAGATCGGCGCGATCTCGTACTGGCCGGGCGCCACCTCGTTGTGACGGGTCTTGACCGGGATGCCCAGCTCGAAGAGCTTGCGCTCGGCGCTGGCCATGAAATCCAGCACATCCGCGGGGATCGAGCCGAAGTAGTGGTCCTCGAGCTGCTGGCCCTTCGGCGGCGCTGCGCCGAGCAGCGTGCGGCCGCAGACGACCAGGTCAAGACGCTCCGAGCCCAGCGTCTCGTCGACCAGGAAGTACTCCTGCTCGCAGCCGAGCGACGTGATGACCTGGTTGACGCCCTTGTCGGTGCCGAAGAGCTTGAGCACGCGCATGGCCTGCGTGCTGACGGCTTCGATCGAGCGAAGCAGCGGGGTCTTCTTGTCCAGCGCCTCGCCGGTCCAACTCACGAAGACGGTCGGGATGCAGAGCGTGGCGTGGCCCTCGCTCGTGCGCAGGATGAACGCCGGGCTCGTCGCATCCCAAGCGGTGTAGCCGCGGGCCTCGTAGGTGTCGCGGATGCCGCCGTGCGGGAAGCTGCTCGCATCGGGTTCGCCCTGGATGAGCGCCGAGCCGCTGAACTTCTCGATCGCGGTGCCGTCGCCCATCGGATGCAGGAAGGCATCGTGCTTCTCGGCGGTCGTGCCGGTGAGCGGCTGGAACCAGTGCGTGTAGTGCGTGGCACCGTGCTCGAGCGCCCAGTCCTTCATCGCGGCGGCGACCGTGTTGGCGATGCCCGGATCGAGCGGCTTGCCGAGCTTCATGGTGGCCTGCAGCTTCATGCTGATCTCAGGCGGCAGGCGCTTGAGCATGTCGTCGCCGCCGAAGGTCAGGGTGCCGTAGACGTCGCTCGACCGTTCAGTGAGTGCGGTGGTGGTCATGGTGGTGGGAGTGGTGCGGTGGTTCATGGTGGTCCGTGCAGGTGGTTCGGGCCGCGCGATCGCGGATCCGACAAGGCTACGGGCGATCCGCACGCGTTATCAAGGGCTTTTTGCCCATCGATCCGGGGGGATCGCGACGTCAGGCGCCCCGGGCGTGCGATCGCTCGCGCGCACCGGCAGGTCGTCGCGATTGCACGCGGAGGAAGGTCGTTCCCAGCCAGCCTCGGCGCCTGAAGAAGAGCAGCAGCAGGATCGCGGTGCCAGCCATCAGGGCGAGCGCGAAGGGGTAGCCGTAGTACCAGTCGAGCTCGGGCATGTTGAGCGGGCTGCGTTCGGGGTCGAAGTTCATGCCATAGAGCCCTGCGATGAACGAGAGGGGCATGAAGATTGTGGCGATGATCGTGAGCACCTTGGTCACCTCGCCCATGCGGTTGCTCGTCACGGCCATGTAGATGTCCGTCAGGTCGGCCGCGATCGCGCGCGCATTGTCGAGCATGTCGAGCACGCGCGCGACATGGTCGTAGGCATCGCGCAGATAGAGCCGGTCGTCCGGCGAGAAGACATGATCCGCGGAGAGCATCGCGCTCACGGCATCGCGCAGCGGCCAGACGGCACGCCGCAGCGTGGCGATGTCGCGCTTCAGGTGACGGATGCGCACGATGTCGTCGCCGGTGGTGCGGAAGATCACCTCGTCCTCGAGCTGCTCGATGCGCTGCTCAAGCCGCTCGATGAGCGGGAAGTAAGCATCGATCACGGTGTCGACGATGGCATACGCCGCATACGACGCGGAACCGCCGGCGATGCGGCCCTTGTGGTCGCGGATGCGCCGGCGCAGGGGATCGAGGCAATCGCCATCGCCACCCTCCTGCACGGTGACGATCCAACCCTTGCCCAGCATGAGCGCGACCTGCTCCGTGCGGAAGTGCCGCTCGGCCAGGAACGGCATGGGCAGGATGATGCAGGAGTGATCGCCGTACACGTCGATCTTGGCGCGTTGGGCCGTGTCGACGGCATCCTCCATCGCCAGGGGATGGATGCCGAAGCGCTGTGCCACGGCCTCGAGAATGGCCAGATCACCCAGCCCATCCACGTTGACCCACGCCACCTGATGCTCGGGGAGTTCGAGCGAACGGATCGACTCCGGGGTCGCCAGCACGCGCTCGGCGCTCGTGCCATGGCCAAAGGTCATGAGCTGCACGATGGTGGGCCGCGTCGAGGGCTCCGCCGTGAGCGTGCCCGGCGGAAGGTTGGCCCGCGGCATCAGCCGCTTGCGCGTGGAGAGCAGCATGGCAGAAGGCTACCGGGAGCCAGCGCCCGACGGACAACCGTGCTCAGCAACCAGTTCTCCTTCTTCAGTGCTCAGCCTTCGGCGCTCAGCGACCGCCGCCGGTCGAGCCACCCATCCACGCGACGAGCAGCCAGGCGGCGAGCGCCGCGCGAAGGCTCCAGCCGATCGTGCGGATCCAGTTGGACCGCACCAAGGCAGCGTGCGCGGCCTCATCGAAACCCTGCGCAAGTTGCCCGTGCAGGGGAACCTGCATGGCGAACGTGCTCAGCCAGATGGCAGCCAAGAGCACCGCGCCAGCCACGGGCACCCACCGCGGAATGCCGCGGGCGGCAAGTTCGCCCATGGCCAAGAGCAAGAGCCCAGTGCAGGCCGCCTCGATGAGCATGGCCGTGCCGACGACCGGCGTGATGCGTGACGCGTGCGAGCGCTCGTAGGCAGCGAAGCCATCGGCGCCGACCATGCCAAAGAGCGGGTAGTGCACGACCTGGATGATCCAGATGACGCCAGCCATGAAGCAGGTGGCGGCGGCATGGATGACAAGAAGCCACGGCATGCGCGCGTGTTCGCGCGGCACCGAGCGGAGGATGCAGCCGCTTGGTGATCCTCGCTCGAGCGCCGGAATCACGGCGCCGCGGTCGACTCGCAAGAAGGTCCTGCCAGCCACCTCAGGGCACGTCGAGGAACTCAACCCGGTCGAGCGCCGGCGTGATGAGCGCCACGGTGGCCCGCTCAACCCGCACGAATGCACCGGGATTCACGATGCGCGTGCGCCCCGAACGTTCATCGCAGCGCACATGAGTGTGGCCGTGCAGCAGGAACGCAGGCTCCCCACGCAGCATGCGATCGACGACCGTCTGCAGGTGCCCGTGCGTGAACGCCACGTCGACGCCATCGACCGTGAGCACCGATCCATCGGGGTGCATGTCGAGCCCAAGGAAGCGCGCGTATTCGCCCAAGGCATCGTCGTCGCAGTTGCCCAGGCAGAGGGAGCACGGTTCGCCTGCGAAGAGATCGATCACGCGCTCATCCTCGGCATCACCGAGGTACACGAACCGGGTGGCCCCGCGACGCTTGAGGAGCTCGATCGCGGCCGTGGCCGCGCCAATCCTGCGATGCACATCGGAGAGCACGCCCAAGACCTGCGGTGTCGTCGTCATGGCGGGAGTATGACGCGCGAGGCGTTCCGGCGTGACGGCCGTGCGACCGGGGCAGCAAGGCTCCACGCACCCGCGGTAGCCTCTGCGCCCCATGCGCATCGCCACACGCTTCGCCCCGAGTCCGTCCGGCCACCTTCACGTGGGCGGCGCCCGCACCGCGCTCTTCTGCTGGGCCTTCGCGAAAGGTCGCGATGGCACCTTCATCCTGCGCATCGAGGACACCGACCAGAAGCGCTCGAGCGATGCCGCGAGCATCGGCTTCGCCAAGGACCTGCACTGGCTGGGCATCCTGTGGGACGAGGGGCCGGAATGGCAGGGGGTCGGCGGCGGGCCCCATGGCCCGTACTTCCAGAGCGAACGCCTGGAGCTCTACAACCATCACCTGCAACGACTGCTGGATGCGGGCCACGCCTATCACGCCTTCGAGACCGGCGAGGAACTCGATGCCAAGCGCAAGGCCGCCTCGGCAGCAGGCAAGCCCTATCGCTACGACCGTGCCGCACTGTCGCTTTCGGCCGATGAGGTGAAGGCCAAGCTCGCTGCGGGCGTGCCCGCGGTCATCCGCCTCAAGTGCCCGGGTCACGACGTGACGATCAAGGACGCGGTACTCGGCGAGGCCACGATCCCGGCAAGTGAGATCGATGACTTCGTGATCCGAAAGGCGGATGGGTTTCCCACCTACCACTTCGCCGTCGTCGTCGACGATGAGCTCATGCAGGTCACGCACGTGCTCCGTGCGCAGGAGCACTTCACGAACACGGCCAAGCACATGCTGCTGCAGGATGCGCTCGGCTTCCGCCGGCCGGCCTATGCGCACCTGCCGATCATCTGCAACCCCGACGGCAGCAAGATGAGCAAGCGCGACAAGGACAAGGCGCTGCGCAAGGCGGTGGCCGAGCGCAAGCTCACCGAGCCGCCGGCGGGCACGGTTGATGCAGCCGCATGGGCTGCGTGGCTGGGTGACAAGAACATCCAGCTCGACCTCGAGACCGGACAGAAGCTCGCCGACGTGCTCGGGATCACGCTGCCCGAGATCAACGTCGACGACTTCAAGCGCTCGGGCTACCTGCCCGAGGTCCTCATCAACTTTCTGGCGCTGAACGGCTGGAGCCCGGGCAACGACATCGAGAAGTTCGATCTTGAGTTCCTGCGCACCGCGTTCGATCCACGCCGCGTGGTCAAGACGCCGGCCAAGTTCGACCGCGTGAAGCTGCTGAGCTTCAACTGCGATGCGATCACTGGCATGCCGCATGACGAGTTCCTGCGGCGTGCGAGCGCGCACGGCCGCCTATACCACGCTGCCTTCATGGATCGGCTCGGCGAACAGGGGATCGCCATGCTGGCCAAGGCCAGCCAGGAGCGCAGCAAGACATTGGACGACATGTTCAGGGGCAACAGGTTCTTCGTCGTCGCCGACGATGCATTGACCTGGGAACGCTCCAAGAACACCGAGAAGGCCATGCTGGGCGAGTCACCCAACGGCTGTGACCACCTGCGCGCGCTGCTGCCAGTGCTTGCGGGCGTGTCTGATTGGACCTCGAGCGGCATCGAGGCTGCCGTCAAGCCCTACGCCGATGCGCATGCCGGCGGCCAACTGGGCAAGGCGGCGCAGCCCTTGCGCATTGCGGTCAGCGGTGGCACGGTGAGCCCCCCGATCTTCGACACGCTGGCCATTCTGGGCAAGGCAAGCACGCTCCGCCGCATCGAGCGGGCGATTCAGGCCTTCGCGGCGGCGCCGGCCTGAGCGCGCAGGCCTCAGCCCGCAGCCAGATGGCACAGACCCGCATGCCCCGCATGCGGAAACCCTTAATGACGTGCGTTCAGAAGAGCGGCACGAGCAACTGCGCCAAGCCCAGCAGCAGCGCGATGCTCGCGACGTCGGTCACCGTCGTCAGCGCGATGTGGCTCGTGAGCGCCGGGTCGAACCCGAACTTCTTCAGGATCCACGGGGTCGCCGTGCCGCAGAGCCCAGCGATGATGCTGGCGATGAGCGTGGCGATGGCGGTCGCCACGGCCAGCGCCATTGGCTCAGGCTGGTCCTTCAGCGTCACCGCCACGTACATGCCGATGCCGGCGATCGGGCCGCAGACCAAGCCCTGCAGCAAGCCAACCATGAACTCCTTGGCGAGCGCCGACTGAAGGCGGATCGTCTTGATGTCGGCGAAGGTCATCGCCCGGACCATGACAGCGAGCGCCTGCTCGCCGGTGTTGATCGTCTGGCCGACCAGGACCGTCAGGAACGACGCCAGCAGCACGAACTCCTTGAGCGTGCCCTCAAAGAGCACCACGATCGCTGCGGGCAGGAAGCACGTGCCAAGGTTGAGCACGAGCCAGGGCAGTCGCTTGAAGAGCGACTCCCTCACCGGCGTGCTCAGGCGTTCGTCACGGTCGACCCCGACGCTCTCGCCGCCGCGCTCGCCGAGCTCCAGGCTCGCCTCGCGGAAGAGGACATCCGCGCGAAGCGTGCCCACGAAGCGCGAGCGATCATCGAGCACGGCGTACTCCAGCACGCGCTCGGACAGCGCGCGGCGATAGACGTCGAACAGCGCATCGTTCGCCTTCACCAAGGGTACGGTCGCGTGCATAACGCTGGCCATGGTCGCCGCGTGTGCGTGCGTGACCAGATCCTGCATGCGCACCCAGCCCACCAGCTTGCCCCCGTGTTCGACCACCCAGACCACGAAGACGTTCGACGCTGCATCCATCGCACCGACCTTCTCGATCGTGGCGCCCACGGTGTCATCGGGGCGCGCGCTGATGCGCGGGGAGTACATCACGCGGCCCACGCTGCGCTCGGGGAAGATCCGGGCGTTGGCGAGCCGGAAGACCACGCGCGGATCGAGGGCCTCGAGAACCTCGACCTGCTGGGCTTCGGTCAGCGAGTCGTACAATCGGATCGCGGCGCCGCTGTTCAGTGCATCGAGCACCCGAGCCACGGCGCCGGGGGCGAAGCCGCCGATCTCCGCAAGCAGTGCATCGGGGCCCTGCGCGAAGAGGATCGTTCCCAGTCGCTCGGACTCAGTCGGCGGGCGGGTCGGGACATGGTTGCCGGCGTGCATCGAACGGGGAGTGTTATCCGATCGGTGCCAAGCCAGCGTGGGTTCGGTTGCAGGCGGCGGGGGCCGCGCTACACTCCAAGACCCGCAAGGGACACGGACCATTGGCGCAGTTGGCTAGCGCGTCTCCATGACACGGAGAAGGTCACAGGTTCAAGTCCTGTATGGTCCATTCCGAACACGCCCTCGGCATCCGCCGGGGGCGTTGTCGTTGGGGGGGGCGACTTGCGGGAAGGCTTCAGTACGATTTGGGCATGAGTCCCTTCGCCTCGACATCGATCGACGGCCTTCTCGAAGCCATCCGGGCCGAGCTCAGCACTCTGTCTGCCATGGGAGTCGTCCGCATCGGCATTTTCGGATCGCGCGCCACGGGTGCTGCTCGACCCGACTCGGACGTCGATGTCCTCGTGGAACTTGAGCCACACCGGGATTTGCTGGATCTCATCGCGATCCGTCAGCACCTTGAGTCGATGCTGGGTTTGTCCGTGGACATCACCACACCCAGCGGCCTGCGCCCGGACTCGCGAGAAGCGATCATCAGAGACCTCCGCTATGCCGCGTAGCGAAGCTCAACGCCTGCAGGACATGGCTGGCCTGTCAGGCTCACGGCATCATGGTTGATTTGGTTTGGGATACGGCGTCGACGCGTGTGCCCGCCGTTCGGCGTGAACTGGGCTGAGGCGGGTTTGCATCGGGGCTGCGGCAGCGGTTAGTTTCCCGGTCCGGATTCGAACCGGGGAGAAACCGCATGAAGAACCTGATCCTGTCGTCGGCCGTGGTCCTGATCGCATCCCCAGCGGCGCAGGCTTCGGCGGCGGTGCCTACCTGCTCCGCTGCAGCGGCGAGGTGCGCCAGTGCACGTTCCGCAACAACACCGCAAGCACCGATGGCGGTGGGTTGCAGATGAATCTCTCGACCGGCAGCGTCATCGACTGCGTGATCGAGCAGAACTCGGCGAACAGCCGCGGCGGTGGCCTGCACCTTGTGCAGGGAACGCCCACGCTCGCTCGGGTCACCGTGACCGGCAACGTCAGCAGCAACCTGATGGGCGGCTTGAGCTGGTTCTCGGTGGGCAGCCCGCAAGCGCTGCTGGCACTCGATGACTGCGTCGTGACGAACAACACCGCGCTGGTCAGCCTCGGCGGCGTGGGCATCACGGACTCCGGCGGTGCGGTGGCTTCGATGACCATCGCGGGCTCGACCATCTGCTCCAACGCCCCGCGTCCGAACATCGGTGGTGGCCGCTGGTCAAACCTTGGCGACAACTCGATCTGCGACTGCACCGCGGACCTCACCCTCGATGGCATCGTGGACGGCGTCGATCTTGCCGCGCTGCTCAGCCAGTGGGGCTCCTCCGGCGGCGGGGCCTACCCGGCCGACATCGACGGCTCCGGCGTGGTCGACGGCGGCGACTTGGGCATCGTCCTGGGCGGCTGGGGACCGTGTCCGCAGTAACGGCCGGGCATTGGGCCACGGACCACCATCCCGGATACACAGCTCCGTGATACGCTCCGAGGCCTCGACGCATTCTGAAAGGACCGCACCATGAGCCACAGCCACGAACACACGCTAGCGCAGCTTTTTTCGCACCCCACGCCGCACAACATCCACTGGCGCGACATCGTGCACATGTTCGAGGGCCTGGGCGCGACCTGCGACGAGACCAAGAAGGACCACCTCAAGGTCAAGCTCAATGGCCACGAGATGAGCTTCCCGATCCCGCACACCAGCGGCCAGACCCTGCAGGACAACCATGAGATCGCCGAGATCCGCCGCTTCCTGAAGCAGTGCGGCTGCGCCCCGGCCAGCGCGCACTGAGCCCGAAACTTCGGATTCCGTCCAACTTCGGGCCGTTGCGTCGCGTTCTGTATGGCATGCTTCGCCGCCCCCGGCCCACGCTGGGGCGGTTATCGTTCAAGCATCGCGCAGAAACTGGACCGTTGGTCCGGGGGCGCGGGTCCGTGTTGTGAGGCTCCGCACGTTTTCAGGGTTCAGACAAGGCACCGCATGCTCGCACATCGACCATTCGTACACGCCGCACTCGCGCTCGCCACCTTGGCGCTGTCCTCCATCGCGCCGAACTCGGCCCGGGCTGCCAGCGACAGCTGCATTGATGCCGTCGTCCCGAACTCGCTGACCTTTTCTGGTCTGGGCGGCCGCGGCGAGGTCGAAGTGCAGGGGGTTGGCGGCTGCGACTGGACCGCCGAGACGGCGACGGATTGGATCTTCCTCGATCGCACCAGCGGCGTGTCCGGCCAAGTGCTGCCGTTCCGCGTCCAGCCCTTGCCGGACGGCCTGAAGTCCCGCAAGGGCGGCTTCAAGGTCAACGACATCCCATTCACGGTCGAGCAAACACTGCCCGGCCCGCCCAAGACGGAGGCCTTGCGGCTGTTCGGCGACGTCACGTTCAACTCGCGCGACCTGCTGCGCCAATACTCGGCCGTCGCTGCGGGCACGCAATTCACCCTTGCGGTGACCGACAATCCAGGCGGCACGAACCCCGACGTCGGCCGCGTGGTGGGCTTCGGCCGCTCGCAGTTCAACCAGTGCGTGCTGCCCGGTCAGAACGAGGGCTTCGCCCAGGTCAGCGCCGGCGAAACGCACTCGATGGCGCTGACCAACGGCAACGGCCTGGGGACTGAAGGCACCGTGCTGTGCTGGGGCGATGCCAGCGGCGGCAAGTGTGCCGTGCCGGCCAACCTCGGCACGTGTCGCGCGATCAGCGCAGGATCCACCTTCTCGATGGCGCTCACCGCCGCGGGCGCCGTGCGATGCTGGGGCCTGAACAACCTTGGTCAGTGCAACGTGCCGGGCACCAATGGCACGCCGGCGTTCCCGCCCGGGTTCATCCTCGCGATCGCCGCCGGTGAATCGCACGGCATGGCGCTGATCTCGCAAGCTGCGGATCGCCCGATGAATGCCGTGGTGCATGTTTGGGGCAGCGACCAGTTTGGTCAGATCACGCGTGAGCCCGCGGGCCTGACGGGCGTGGTGCAGATCGCTGCTGGCGCCAACCACTGCGTGGCCTTGAAGGGCGACGGCTCGGTCGTCTGCTGGGGCCGCGTCAACGAAGGCCAGTGCACGGTGCCGGCCGGCCTCATCGCCCGGCAGATCGATGCTCGCGCCAACTACACGCTGGCGGTCGGCGATGGCGCGACCGTGCGGACGTGGGGCGCCGCGCCGTCGGGCTTCAGCGCGCAACAGCAGGCCTTCCTGGGTTCCGTCGGCATCCGCGTGGCGCGAGCGGGCGCGGACCATATTGCCGTCCTCACCGAAGTCACGCGCACGCTGGTCATGAGTGGTCGCAACGAGTACTTCCAGCGCAATGGCGAAGTGCTCATTGACCGCATCGCTGGCATCACCTCAGGCCGGTTCTCCTTCGCAGCCTGGAACGACATCGGTCGCTTCCAGGTGTTCTGCACCGCCCAAGGTGCGGAAAGCTACGGAGTGTGCAGCATCCCTACGAGTCTTGACCGTGTGCACATGATCGCTCTGGGTGAGGAGCATGCGGTCGCCATCGAACGCAACACCCGCCGTGTCGCGGTGTGGGGCGACAACTCCGAACTGCAATGCGCGCTACCTGCGGACTTGCAGCCGGCGTACCTCATCGCCGCGGGCGAGGCGCACTCCGCCACGATTGCCAACACAAGCGGCGCCGCGTTGCGTTGCTGGGGAAGAAGCGAAGATGGTCAATGCAAGGTTCCAGTTCTCGGCGGCCGCCCGGTGCGGGTGGCGTGCGGCAAGAACCACACCTTGGCGATCGTGCACGATGCACAGGGGCGCGCTTCGGTGCGTGGTTGGGGACAGTGGGGTGTTGGGAACATGTCAGACATCGATGTCTCGATCGAACCCTCACTCATCAATCAGCCCGTCGCCAGCGACAACGAGCCAGTCGAGATCGCCGGCGGCGGCCTGCACTCGATGTGCTTGCTGCGAGATGGCACCGTCGTGAGTTGGGGGATTCAGGGAAGCGGGCAGAGTCCCACTCCAGAAAATGTGGGCAATTGCCGGGGCATCGCTGCAGGCTTTCTGCACAGCGTGGCGGTCACGACCAGCGACCGTGTGGCCGCGTGGGGCAGCGACGTCGTCAATCAGGTGTCAGGTCCCAAGACGCTGGCGCAGGTGCCGGCCGTGGCCGCGGGCGACAATCGCACGCTCGTCTACGTCGACACCGCGCTGCCCTTGCCCAACGACATTGATGGCGACGGCTGCACCAACGGCGCCGACCTGGGCATCCTGCTCTCGGCATGGGGCACCGATGGGCTCATCCCCGGCACCGATCCCCAGCAGAACGCCGATCTCAACGGCGACGGCGTCGTCAACGGTGCCGACCTCGGCCTGCTCCTCGAGGACTGGTACGC
>JAGWXC010000035.1 GCA_018970045.1 Planctomycetota bacterium
TGCGCAGCGACTCGACGATCGACCGCAACCGCGTGGGACGGACGATGACAACAGTGCCGATGTCGACCAGGTGCAGCGTCACTATCGATCCTGCGCACGCTGGCGAGGCGCTTGGAGCGAGCCGCCGAGCGGTCGGTCCTCGTGCTCGTAGAAGAGCTCGGCGATGTCGGTGGCCAGCTGCATGGCGAGCTGGTCCTCGATCTGGCGGCGGCCGGAGGTCGAGACGTACATCGACTGCGGCGGTTCGCGCAGCTCGGACTCGACGAGGTGGCCGTTGTCATCGCCGGGGAAGATGCGGGTCTGGTCCTCAAGATCGAGCACCTTCACGCGCACCGTGGCGCCCGGCCGTGGGCTCGCACCATCCACGCTGAGCGTGAACCGGTCGACCACGACGTAGATCACCTGCTGCACGTTCATCGCCCGGCCGATCGACTCGATGCTCGCTCGGTTGCCTTGCGCATCGCTGCGCCGCGCGAGCTGGATGGCATCGGCGCAGCTCACGAGTTCGGTCACCTTGCCCTCGTCGAAGAGCAGCCGCTCGGTGCGGTCCGCGACCTCCGCACGCAGCGCCACGCGCGTCATGCGGTTCTTCGGGTCATCGATGAAGACGAGCGTGCGCTTCTCGGGAAGCTCATAGACCGCGGGCTGCTTCGGCGGGCCCTCGATGATGTAGGTCGCCGGAATGATGATGTTGCACGCCGACGACAGGGAGAGCGCGGCCAGCGCGAGGATGGCGATCGAGCGGCGCATCATCGAGCGCGGTCCGGGTACTTGTCTTCGAGGTGGTCGTAGAAGAGCCAGCCAGCCTTCTCGACGAAGACCTTCTGCAGGCCAAGCTCCACGCTGCGCTCGGTCGCGCTCTCGCGGCCAAGGTTTTCGAGATCAGGGAACTTGCCCATGATGTTGAACTCGGCGGCGTAGGCATCGGGATCGAGGCCATCGTGCTCGACGATGCCAACGTTGGCCGCGGCGAGACCATCCCACAACCAGCGGTTGCCCGGCGGATTCAACCGGTACTCGTAAAGGTCCACCACCACGAGCCGCTCGACGTCGAGTTCCTGCGCGATCTTGCCCAGGGGCATCGCCGGCCATGAAGGATTCTGGTGCTGCCACGCCAGCGCCACCGTGGGATCGAGCACGCGCACACCGTGCACGTTCTTGCGCAGCGTGAAGGCCAGGTTCAGCGCGACGTTCGCCATCGCCGTCGGGTGCTCGTACGCGGTCTGCATGTCGACCTGGAGGAGCACCGCCACCGTGCGGTTCTCAAGACCGTCGTACTTCGCCAGGACCTCGATCTTCTTCAGCGACTCGATGTTGTCGCCCACGGCGCTGGCCACGCCGAACACCCAGCAGCCCCCCAAGGGCAGGCACGCAAGGCAGAGGGTGACGATGGCCAGGGGTCGCAGCACGTTCAGATCCATCCCTTCAGGCGAGCGGTCGTGAGGAGCCACGAGGCGAAGGCGATGGAGCCGAAGGTCCACCACCCCGCTCGGCCGGGACTCCGGCAGAGCCAATAGCCTAGCCGACTCCCGGTGGCGGCTCCAAGCAACCCGAGGATCGCCGCAGCGGTCGCCAGGACCGCCAGAAGGAACCCCATCGGCTGTGTGCGCAGCGAGGCGACCAGATCGCCGGCGGCGGCGTGCGCGAACGCGGTGGTCATGCCGCAGGATGGGCACGTGATGCCCATGGCCGTGGGCCAGGTGCAGGTGGGCATGCCCAGCTGCACATGCGTGCCGAGCCCCGAAGGATCGGCGCGAAGAAAGGCCGCCACGACCACTGGAGCCGCAGCCACGAGACCGATGACGAGCGACGTGCATCGCTCTCGCGGCGAGAGCCGTGCGTCGAGGGTGGGCTGAGCGACCGCATCCATGCACGGACTGTAGCGCGAGCGCTCGCTAGCCTTGCAGCATGCTTCGACCGACCCGCTGGTGCGATGGCCATCTCGATCTTGCCTACCTCGCGCTGCACGGCCACGACCTCCTTGCTGAGGTCACCGACCCTGCCGCGCGGTGCGTGAGCCTGCCAGCCTTGGCTCGCGGGCGCGTGACGACGGTGCTGGGCACGATCTTCACGGAGCGCGGGGCCGAAGGCCAAGGAACGCCGTGGGGCTACGACGCGAACGATGCCCAGAGCGCCTTCGACGCCGGCGTGCGCCAGCTCGAGTGGTACGAGTCCATGGAGCGCGCGGGGCATCTGCACATCGTCCGCACGGCCGCGGACCTTGATGCCAACGCCCCGTTGCGCGTGGTGCTGCTCATGGAGGGCGCCGATCCCATTCGCTCGCCCGAGGACGTGTCGTGGTGGCATGCGCGAGGCGTGCGCGTGGTCGGCCTGACGTGGGCGCTCGGCTCGCGACATGCCGGTGGCAATGCGGCTCATGGTGGGCTCACCGCGCTCGGTCGCGAGACCGTGGCCGCACTCGATGAGTACCACGTGCTGCACGACGCCAGCCATCTGGCCGACGCTGCCCTCGACGACCTGCTCCTGTGCTCGAGGCAGACCATCGTCGCCAGCCACAGCAACTGCCGAGCGCTCACCGACGAGCGCCAACGCCACCTGCGTAACGACCAGATCGCCGCGATCGCCGCGCGCGGCGGCGTGATCGGCCTGAACCTCTACGGCTCGTTCCTCGCGCACGGGCGCGAGGCAACGCTCGGTGATGCGCTGGCACACGTCCAGCACGTGGCGTCGATCGCCGGGCGCGATCGTTGCTGCCTCGGCAGCGATCTCGACGGTGGCTTCACGCCGATGCAGGTACCCACGGGCGTGCGTGCACCCGATCAGTTCGATGTGCTGGATGCCGGACTGGCCGACTCGGGCTGGACGGACCTCGAGCGCGAGAGCTTCGCGTGGCGCGCGTGGGACCGAACGCTGCGGTCCACGTGCCTGGCGTGAGCGACTCGCTGGCGAGCGCCGCACGCGGCACGCAGGCCGTTCAGCCGCTCAGGCCCGCGCTCTGCTCATCGTTGAGGTCGATGCGCCGACGCTGGCCGGCCACCTCGACGCCCACATGCAGCAGGATGCCCGAACCGTGCAGCGGCACGGCCAGGCGCGCTTCGTCGAGCACCAGGTGGTCGACCATCTCGGGAACCGACACATCCTTCAGGTCGACCACGGCCGAACTGAGCAAGGACCAGTTCGAGGTGCACCAGCTGCGAGCGACGCGCAGGTCGCGCGTGGTGGCATCGGTGCTCAGGAGATGGAGTCGGCCGTGCATGTCGATGGCCAGCTCGACGTGTGAGGCATTCGCGGGCCGAATGCGCAGGCCAACGAACTCGGGGAACCAGGCGAGCAGGCTGCTTCGCGGTGCATCGGCACGCGCGCTGCGCTGGGCGGCAAGATCGGGATCGACATAGGCAGGTGCAGTGGCCATGGCGGGCTCCTTGGACGGCAGGGTGACAGGTTGAGGCGGATCGACCGGAAGGTTGACGGCTGGTTGGATGGGCGCAGGCGCATCGAAGCGCGAGGCCACGGCGCGCAGGGCATCGCAGAGCTGCACGGCGACCTCGGCGAAGTCGGCACGCGTGCGCGATCGGATCTCGGCGGTGACCACGCCTTCAAGGCGATCGACGCGCTCGATCGAGCCGCACCATCGCACAGGCGTGGTGAGCTGGCCATCGGCCCACTGGCTGAGCCCGCCGGCCGCAGCAGCGCCGACTTCCTGCGACGCAGCGACCGTCACGACATGCACGGGCCGCCCCGCCACGGGGACGGCTTCCAGCTTGGTCGAGAGTTCCTGCAGCTTCACACGTGCCGCGGCCTTGGCGGCTTCGTCGCAACCCGTGAGCAGGACGAGTTCGGTCGAGGGAATCAGGCAATCGCTCGCGGCGTAGCCTTCGGGCAAGGACACGATCCAGCGCCGGACGACTCGGCATGCATCGGGCAGCCCTTCCTCGGCCACGGCCACCGTACGGCCTTCGGCGTGGAAGAGATCCACGCGCATGCGTTGGTCATCGAACCGCACGAGGCCAGTCGGGCCATCCGTCCGGGCCAGGCGCTCGGCGAGCTGTGCAAGCCAGATGCCTGACATCGACGGCAGGTTGCCGCACAGCGCCACGAGCACGGCGGCATCGGGAAGCCGTGGCGAGGACCCGGCACCGATCGGCGCAGCGGGCTCAGCGGCCCCCATGAAGTGCGCGGCCAGATCCTGGTAGGTCGATCGCGTGCTCATGGCTTGACCTCCTCAGCCGCCCCTGCAGCATCAACCGCCCGCAGCGACCGCATGCGTTCGACGACATCGAGCGCGCGCGCGCTGACCTGCGGGGCCTGACGTACCGACGCAGGCAGTGCCTCGCTGATCGCTTCGTACTCGGGCTCGGGGCTCTCGTCCATGGCGCGCGCCGCGCGCTGCGCCCACGCTTCCTGCGTGCGCTGCACGGCAGGCGGCGACTCGACCAGCCACGCCGCAAGCGAACGGAACTCGGCGGCCGCATCGCTCGAGGGCGCGAACTCCGTGATGGGCTGGCCGAACGAAACGGCCTCGCGCAGCACCTCGTGATGGCGGATCGCGCGCGGCGCGACACGGCCGGGGAACTTGCGCTGCAACGCGCCGAGGATGTCTGCGCTCAGCGTGGTACCATCGCGGTGCATCGTGGGCAGGATGCGCAGCGTGACGGCTCGCTCCATCCGCGCGACCGCCGCATCGAGCAGCGCCACCTGGCTCTCGGCGCCCTTCAGCGCCAGGAAGCCCGTCTCGACCGGCACGATGAGTTCATCGCAGGCACGCACGGCATTGAACGTGAGCAGCCCCGCGGTCGGCGGACAGTCGATCAAGCACCAGTCAAAGCGTGGGGCCATCACGTCGAGCAGCTTCGACAGCCGACGGTCGCGATCGTTCGCGCGCAGCAGCGGGCCACTCGACTCGATGCGCGACATGCGCAGGTGGCTCGGCGCGAGCCACACGCCCTTGACCGGCTCCCAGAGCAGCCCAGACTGGACCAGCGGCGAACCGGCCCCCTGCTCGAGCACATCACCCACGCAGTGCTGGATCCGGTCGGCCGGGACGCCCAGCGACACTGCACAGTGCGACTGCGGATCAAGGTCCACCAGCAGCACACGAACCCCCTGCGACGCCAGCATGGCGGCGAGGTTCACGGCCGTGGTCGTCTTTCCACAACCGCCCTTCTGATTGACAATGGCCGAGACTCGCATCCTTGCTCCAGAGGCCTCCACCATCGCTCCGCCGTGCGTCCTGCACAGGGGGCCGCGAGGTCCGGGAACTGTAACGCAGGATGCAAGGGACGAGGCCGAATCGCCGGGAAAATCAGGCCGCCATCACGCCGCCCCGACCGCCGCCCAACCAGCCATCACGGCCTCTTCGGGAGGGGCTTCGACCAAGCCCGCGCCGACGGGCCCGTGGGGCAGCACGAGCACCAACCCCTTGCCGGCACGCTTCTTGTCGAGCTCCATGCACCGACGGAGCGTGGCGGCTGCGTCAGGCGCGGGAACCAGATCCTTCAGCGTCGTCGGCAGCCCCACTCGTTCCAGAAGCGCCTGCAGCGCCTCAACCTGCGCATGCCGGACGCGGCCGAGGCGGCTCGCCACACTCATCGCTGCGACCAGGCCGATCGCCACCGCCTCGCCATGTTTGATGCGATCGTCGTGGCGAGCTTCGATGGCGTGGGCATAGGTGTGCCCAAGGTTCAGCAGCGCCCGCTCCCCCTGCTCGGTCGGGTCGCGATCGACGATGGCCACCTTCACGGCGGCGGCCCGGGCGACCAGCTGCGCGATCGCCGCGGTGTCCTTGCCCACCACCGCCATCGCGTTGGCGGCGAGCCACTCAGCAAGGCCGCCGTCGGCAAGCAGCGCGTGCTTCACGCACTCGGCCAGCCCACACTGCATTTCACGGGGCGGCAAGGTGGCGAGCGTGGCGGGATCGCAGACGACGAGCTCGGGCATCGCGAAGGCACCGACGGCGTTCTTGGCGAGGCTCCCATCGCGCAACACGACATTGACCGCCGTCTTGCCGCCGATCGCCGCATCGACCATGGCGAGCAGCGTGGTCGGCACCTGGATGCACCGCACGCCGCGCATGTACGTGGCAGCGAGGAAGCCCGCGGTGTCGCCGACGATGCCGCCACCCACCGCCACGACGGCGCCGGCACGCGTGATCCCGTGCGCGAGGAGCTGCGCAGCGAGCGAGCCGACGGTGTCGAGCGACTTCATGCGCTCCTGGGCAACCATCGTGCACAGCCGCGCATCGATGCCCACGCCTTGCAAGGCATGCGCGATGCGGCCAGCCAGCACAACGACTGCCTGATCGGCAACGATCGCGACGGGTCCGCCCGCCGGCCTCGACACGAGCGCCTGACGCACGACATCAACGGCATCATGACCGATGCGGATCACGCTCCGGTGGGGCGGCTGGCCGTACGCCAAGTCCTGCTGCATGGCCACAGGCTACTCCCGGCGTGCGGCCTGGAACGCGAGGTACTCGTCCATCGCCTTCTGGCCCATGTAGATCCGCATCATGCGCTCGGGGATGGCCGGCACATCCATCCACATCAGGACATCGACGACATTGCCGAAGTCCCGATCGACGTTGAAGGCGAGCACGCGGGCCTCCATCTTCAGGTACTGACGGATGAGGACCGGCACGGTGCGTCGGCCTTCCTCGACTTCCTTGACCAGGTGCTCAAGCTCGGACACCTGTCCGAGCGACTGTCGCCAACTGTCGGGATCGCCGTGATCGGCGCCGAAGTCGACGGGCGGGTCCTTGGCCTGCACGAGCTCCGCCAGCTCATCGGCCCGGCGCGTGGCGTGGAGGAACGCCACGATCACGTGCTTGCTCGCCAGTTGAAAATCATCGCTCACGCTGACGGTGCCGAACAGCGAGCCGATGCGGGGATGCCGTGCGATGAAGAGGGCGATCCCCCGCCACAGCAGGAAGAGCGGCAGCGGCTGGCGCTGGTACTCGGCGCGGACCCACGCACGGCCCATCTCCAGCGCATCCTCAAGCCGCGGCAGGATCTCGGGCGCGAACTCGAAGTGGTTCGAGAGGTAGAGCCCCTTGATCCCTGATTGCGCCATGAGTTCACGTGCCACGCCGAGCCGGTACGCCCCCACGAGTTCGCGCCGTTCGCGCTGCCAGATGAAGAGGTGCCGGTACTGGCCGTCGTACTGGTCCAGGTCGATGGCACGGCCGCTGCCCTCGCCCACCGCACGGAAGGTCACCTCGCGCAGCCTGCCGATCTCATGCAGCACGCGCGGGATCAGCGATGCGCGCGCGCAGTAGATGTCGTACGGGCCTTCGCTGTGATAGAGCTCCGTGCCCGGCAGTGCGCGCAGTTCCTCTTCGAGCGCGTCGGGGCCATGCAGCGCGCGCTCGATGAGCGGCTCCTGGGGGCCGAGCGCCGGTGCCTTGACCGTGCGCTGGCGCAGGTCGCGCCCGAGCATCTCGCAGCGCACCCGCAGGTAGTCGGTCACGCTCTGTGCATCGCCGAAGCGCTCCATGCGCTCGTGCGGGATCGGGCGACCGATGCTCACGCGCAGCGGCTGGCCGAACTGCTTGACCGCCTCGCGCGGGATCTGCGCGGTGCGCAGGATCGGGTGCACCATGCCGAGCCGGTGGAACCATGGCGAGTTCTCGCCTTCGAACCACATGGGCACGACGGTCGCCTTGTGCTTCATCATCAAGCGGCCGACGTTGGGCGACCACGGCGGGTCCACGCTCACCGGGCGATCCTTGGTGCGGTGGCTCACTTCGCCCGCGGGAAACAGGCACAGGACATGCCCATCCGAGAGCCAGTGCATCGCTTCCAGGAGCGCCCGCATGTTGGTGGTGCGGGCATTCGGGCCGCCCATCACGTCGACACCGATCAGCCAGGGCCGCAGCGAGTCGACATCCATGAGCCGTTCGTTGGCCATGATGCGCAGATCCTGCCGACGCTCGGCCACCAGTGCACACATGGCGCAGGGATCCCAAAGACCGAAGGCATGGTTCGCCACCACGACGACGGGCCCGGTCACGGGCATCGACTCGGCCATGCTGCCGGTCACGTCGAGCGTGCGGTTCGCCCCGGCGATCAAGCGGTGGAAGACCGTCGGCTCCGAACGATCACGTGCCGCGCGTTCGAGCGCACGCAGCTTCCTCACCCCGAGGAGTCGTTCAGCCAGTTCGAGCCACATGGGCCCGATGCTACGCCCCGATCGCTCAGGGGCAGGCGCCCCACGCGCTGAGGAGGAGCCCAAGGTCCGCGCCGTCCACCGTGCCGCTGGCATCGATGTCGCCGGCGCCTGAACCGCCCCAGTTGCCAACGAGCAGTCCCAAGTCGGCTCCATCGACCGTTCCGTCGGCGTTCACATCGGCTGGGCAGGCAGGCGGCGGCGGGACCTGCGTCTCGAACGCACCCATGTCCACGACCGGCGCACCGACGCCAGTGTCCGCGGTCGACGCAATGTCGACGCGTCGCGGCAGGCCATCGTGATCGACCGTGATGCCCGCCGGGATCAACGAGCTGCTGCCCGCATCCACGCCGGGCGAGTCGGGTTGCAGGCGGAGGTCAAACGCCGCCAGATCGACGAAGAGCGGCGTCGTGCTGATGTTGCCCGTGCCGGTCGCGCCGCCCTGCACCAAGGAGTACGACACCGTCGTCGTGCCGGCGGAGGTGGTGACTTGGTTGTTGGTGGTGCTGCCTGTCGAACCCGTGTTGTTCCAGAACACGCAATTGGCAAGGTTCGAGGTGCCGCCGGTGTTCAGGTAGCCGGCTCCCGTGGTGGTCGCCGACGTGTTGGCGACGAAGGTGCAGTTGCGCACCGTCACCGTCGCGCTGTTGCCTGACCAGATCGCGCCGCCACTGTTTGCACTCGTTGCCCTGTTCTGAATGAACACGCAGTTGGTGATCGACCGGCTCGCCACGCCAAAGGTCTCGATCGCGCCCGCGCGCGCCGCCTGGTTGTTGCGGAAGAGGCACCCGGTCCAGGTCACCGCGCCCGCGTTGGTGTCGAAGGCCCCGCCATACGAACCTCCGAGGTTGTCGATGAAGTCGCAGTCGATGAAGGATCCACCGGCGCTCAGCACGTAGCCCGCACCGCCGCCGAACGTGCATCGATTGCCGATGAACCGACAGTTGCGAATCGTGGGCTGGCCGTTGGACAGGATGATGATCCCGCCGCCCTTGTCGTAGTTGGACGCCGTGGCGCCGTTCGCATAGCCCCCGGTCACCGTGAAGCCATCGAGCACGGCGGTCGCTGCCACCCCCGTGGCCAACACGACGTGATACGAGTTGTCAGCGAGATTGGTCGTGGTCCCGTTGTCGTTGCGGCTGAGGTCCCCGGTGAGGATCGTCGGGTTGCCGACGAGATCACGCTGGGCCAGGTCAGTCTCGGTCCCCGTGAAGCCTCCGTAGACCGCCACGCCAGACTTCATGGTGATGAAGACCGTTCGGGCGGTTCCCGACGTCGGCTCGTAGGTGCCCGCCGCCACCCAAACCTGATCACCGCTGACCGCCGCCGTCAGCGCGCGTGACACGCCATCGACCGTACGGAACGCGTTCTCCCAGCTCGACCCGTCGTCGGCACCCGTGGTCAGCCCGACGTTGACGTAGCGAATGGCAGCCTGCGCCGACGAGGACAGCGCACCCAGGACAAGCAGCGAGGTCAGGATCTTCATGGTTCATGGCCCCGAAGGGGTGACGGAACCTAGCACGGGTCAGGCCCGAGTCACGCGGGGCGGTCCGACAATCCGCGCGAAACGGCCCCCGACGGGCCGACACGGGAACCCCGTCGGCCGCAGCCGTTGGCCACACCCCGGAGCACCCGGGGTCAATTCGGGCTGAACGGCAGGGCCGACTTGTGCACGCACAGCCGCAAGTTGCCGTCAGCGCAGCGGCGGAAGACGAAGGTCTTGTCGACCATGACTTCCTTGCCGTCGGGTCCGGTGATGTAGACGTTGCCCATCGTGATGGCGATGTCGCCGTGGATCTGGATGCCGTTCTCGGCGGCATTGTTGTCGTAGCGCGCGGCCGTCCAGCCCTTGAGCGCGAATCCCGTGTCCTCGGGAAAGTTCGGGTTGCCGCCGACGAAATACGCCAGCGCGCCTTCCTTGGTCGGGCGGAACGTGCGCGGTCCAAACGCGAGCGTCGGCTTGAAGAAGACCTGGCCCTCCGCGTAGTCGTAGAGATCGTCGATCATGCGCGACGCTTCGGCACGGGCGTCGCCGCCACGCGCGTGCACCTGAGCGACCTGCACCAATCCATCGCACCAAGCCTGTTGCGCGGCGTTGACCTGCTGCGCCGTGATGGGCGCGAGCGCGCCGGCCGCGCGGTTGGATGGTTGGGCGCTCGAACCCTTGCTGACGTTGTTGCCAATCGAGACGCAGGCCCCCATGTGGATCGCAAGCAGGACAAGGACGCCGCGGGAAAAGGAGGTGGTCATGGAGCGTTCATCGGCGACCGCTGCGGCGGGTCATGAAACGAAGCAGCCCTGGCGAATGCCAGGGCTGCAAGGTGAATGACCCCAAGGGGATTTGAACCCCTGTCCTCTCCGTGAAAGGGAGATGTCCTAGACCGGGCTAGACGATGGGGCCAGTCGGTGGACGGGCGGAGACTATAGCGACTTCCGCCCGCCGTGGCGAGGGGTTCCGTCGCGCACCCCACCGCCGTGCGACCCCGGTAGCCTCGAGCCCGTGCCGCCCGAGAACCTGCCGACGTTTCACCCCGGTCGCGCCGGGTCCTCCATCATCGTCTGCCCCATGCAGGTCGAGCGCAAGGCCGCAGAAGGCTGCGGCCGCCCAGTCCCCGTCATCCAGTGCGGCATCGGTCGCGATGCGATCGAGCGCGCCTTCGTTCGCATCGATGCCCTGCCCGAGCGCCCGCGCCACGCGGTGCTCTTTGGCATCGCCGGCGGCCTGCGCGAACCCTGCGACCGCGAGACCGCGTGGGTCATCGATCGGGTGATCGACGCCGCAACCGGTGCGACGGCACACTCCCCCACCGCTCGGCTCGCGCCGCCGAAGTCAACCGCCGACGTTGGGCATGCCGACACGATCGTTGCCTCGCCGGCCGATCGCATCGCGTTCGCGGCACGGACAGGCGCAAGCCTCGTCGACATGGAGTGCTGGGCCTTCGCGCAGGAAGCCACCAAGCGCGGCATGGCGTGGACCATCGTGCGCGGCGTCAGCGACGGACCGCTCGATGACATGCCGATCGAGGTGCTCGATCTGGTCGATCAGGACGGTAACCCGAAGATCGCTGCCGCGGCTGCGGCGGTGCTCAAGTCCCCCAGTCTGGGAAGCCGCCTCATGACCTTGCAGGCGCGGAGTGCGCGCGCGCTTGCCCGTGCGCAAGCGCTGCTCACCCACATGCTCGATGCCGTCGACGGTTCGCCCGTCGCCTGCAGCATCGAGCACCCTGCACTCATCATGGGCGGGACCTTCGATCCCCCGCACCGCCGCCACCTAGGCATGCTGATCGAAGCCTGCCGCGTGCTCTCGGCATCAAGCGCGATCATCGTGCCGGCAGCCGCGAATCCCCTGAAGGATGCGCAGGCCGCGCCAGCCGCCGTTCGCTGGGAGATGCTCCAGGCCGCGCTGCGCGATCCCGGCATGCCGCGCACGAGCGCCGCCATCATGGCGAGTGGCTGCGAACTCGAGCGCGGAGGCCCCAGTTACACGATCGACACGCTGAGGACGCTGTTGCCACTGGTGCCCGGGAGCATCGAGCACGGCCCTCGGTCCGTGAGGCTGCTCATCGGGTCCGATGCGCTCATGCAGCTTGACCGCTGGCGTGACTGGCGCGCGATCCTCGACCTTGCGCGACCTGCGGTCGTCCTCCGTCCCCCACACACGCCAGACTCGGTCCGCACGTGGCTCGCGGAGTTCTCCGAGCGCTACGCACTGGGCGATACGACCGACTGGCTCCTGCCGCTGGCCCCCGTCGACCTGTGCTCGACGGACCTCCGCGCGGCGCTCGGCCGGGGCGAGCGGCCCGAGGGCATCCTGCCGACCGTTGGCGAGATCATCGAGCGACATCGCCTCTATCGCGCTTGACTGGTGCGCACTTGACCTAGGATGTCGGGCCCATGAGCGCCACCGGCACCGTTTCCCGCGTCAGCTTCGTCAGCCTTGGCTGCCCGAAGAATCTTGTCGACAGCGAGAAGATGCTCGGCCTGCTCCGGGCCCACGGCCTCGAACTCGTCAACGAGGACGACGCACCCGACGCGATCGTCGTGAACACCTGCGGGTTCCTCGAGGCGAGCAAGGACGAGAGCCTCGGCGTGATCAAGGATGCCATCGCCCGCAAGGAGCGCGGCGAGCTGCAGCGCGTGGTCGTGGCCGGCTGCCTCGTGCAGCGCCACCGCGCCAAGATGCTCGAGTGGGCGCCAGGCATCGATGCCATGATCGGCGTCTTCGACCGTGACCACATCATCGAGGCCGTGCGCGGCGAACGCGCCGCGCGCGCGGGCGTCACAAAGGACGCCCCCCGCTACTGGATCTCGGGCAACGCGATCCAGGCCGCCAAGGAGCGCGGCATCGAGACCACCGGCCTGACCGTCCACGGCAAGGATGGCCAGGGCATCGGCTACTTCGAGGGCGACGAGCAGCGCTACCGCCTCACGCCGCGGCACTGGGCGTACCTGCGCGTGAGCGAGGGCTGCAACCAGCGCTGCGCATTCTGCACGATCCCGGGCATACGCGGCAAG
The DNA here is from genome assembly GCA_018970045.1 of Planctomycetota bacterium. Lineage (GTDB taxonomy): Bacteria > Planctomycetota > Phycisphaerae > Phycisphaerales > SM1A02 > SYIB01. Next base: position 12,640 of record JAGWXC010000035.1, read on the forward strand.
ATGCGCTCGAAGCCCGTCGACGCGATCGTGGCCGAGGCGAAGGGCCTCTTCCAGGATGGCGCCTTCGAGCTCAACCTGATCGGCCAGGACACCACGAGCTTCGGCATGGACATCGGCTACGACGGCGGGCTCGAGGGCATGCTCACGGCGCTCGATGCGGCCGCGAACGAGCGCGGCGGCGCGTGGCTGCGCCTCATGTACGCGTACCCCTCGAACTTCACCGATTCGATGATCGACACGATCGCGCGCCTGCGCAACGTCGTGAAGTACATCGACATCCCGCTGCAGCACGGCAGCGACCGCATGCTCGAGCTCATGCGCCGCCACACGAGCGCCAAGCAGCAGCGCGACCTCGTCATGAAGCTGCGCGACCGGATCCCGGGCATGGCGATCCGGACGACCTTCATCACCGGCCACCCCGGCGAGACGCAGGAGGACCACGAGGAGCTCATGGCGTTCATCGACGAGTGCCAGTTCGATGCCGTGGGCGTCTTCAAGTATTCGCCCGAGGATGGCACCCCTAGCGGCACGATGGACAAGGATCCCGCGCTGCACGTGCCTGACGAGATCAAGGAAGCCCGCGAGCAGGAACTCATGCTGCTCCAGCAGGAGATCGCCTTCGAGAACGCGGCCTACCTCGCCGAGCAGAAGGTGCAGTTCGACGTGCTCATCGAGGGCCCGGTCAAGGGCCGCACGACCGGCCGCGCCACGACCGGCGTGACCAAGGGCGGCTCCCTCTTCACGGGCCGCACCTACTTCCAGGCTCCGCAGATCGACAGCCTGAGCTACATCCACAGCCGCGAGCCGCTCGTGGCGGGCGAGCTCGTGCGCTGCACGGTGGTGGCCAGCGACGGCTACGACCTCGTCATGCAGCCGACCGAGGACCTTGAGCGCAGCGTGAAGCTGCCGGTGCTGGGGCGCTGATCGCCGGCCCGAGGGCGCTGCATGGGCTGGCTGCCTGACCTGGCCGATCCGACCTTCCGCCCCGGCTGGCGCGAGCAGGTCCGCCTGCACTGGGTCGCCAACGTCATCATGCTCAGGAGCTGGCACCACACGGTGGGCTTCATCCTGTGGAGCCTCATCGCGCTGCCCGGCTGGCTCATGTGGGCGTGGTTCTTCCTGTTCCTGGCCGCGGTCGCGGCGAAGGGCTCCTTGGCGACGGGCGCCTTCATCGCCACCACGGCGCTGGGGCTGATCCCGATCCTGGCGATCCAGCACATGGCGTTCGTCATTGCCTTCCGCCGCCACTACGCCCCGTGCTTCCGCATGGCCATGAATCGCGCCGGCACCCCGGTTTGCGAGGGCTGCGGCCATCTCCTGGGACAACCGCGCGCGGCATGTCCCGAATGCGGCCGGGTCGCGTAGACTTCGGGACTCTCCGGACCACGCCGTGAAGATCCGCAACTTCTCCATCATCGCCCACATCGACCACGGCAAGAGCACGCTCGCCGATCGCCTGCTGCAGGCCACCAAGGCCGTGAGCCAGCGCGAGGCCCGCGCGCAGATGCTCGACTCGATGGACCTCGAGCGCGAGCGCGGGATCACGATCAAGGCGAGCGCCGTCACCGTGCGCCACACCTGGAAGGGCGAGGAGTACGAGCTCAACTTCATCGACACGCCCGGCCACGTCGACTTCACCTACGAGGTCTCGCGCGCGCTCAAGGCATGCGAAGGCGCGGTGCTCGTCGTCGACAGCACCCAGGGCGTGCAGGCGCAGACGGTCGCCAACGCGTATCTCGCAGTCGCCGGCGACCTCACGATCATCCCGGTCGTCAACAAGATCGACCTCCCCGCCGCGGCCCCCGAGAAGGTCGCCATGGAGATCGAGCAGGTCTTCGGCTTCGCCGCCGAGGACTGCATCCTGGTGAGCGCCAAGACCGGCCAGGGCATCAACGAGCTGCTCGATGCGATCTGCGAGAAGCTGCCCGAGCCCAAGGCGCCGACCACGACCAAGCTGCGCGGCCTGGTCTTTGACGCCAAGTACGACGAGTACCGCGGCGTCGTGATGTACGTGCGCATCTTCGACGGCCAGCTCCGCCAGGGCGACAAGATCCGCATGATGGGCACCGGGCGCACCTTCAGCGTGACCGAGCTCTTGCGCTACACGCCCTTCCCGCAGAAGGTGAAGGAACTCAGCCTGTCGCAGGTCGGTTCGGTGTGCGCGGGCATGAAGACGCTCGGCGACGTGCGCGTCGGCGACACCATCACGCTCGACATCGACCCGGCCGACGTGGCGCTCGAGGGCTACGAAGAGCCCAAGCAGATGGTCTTCTGCGACTTCTACCCCTCCAGCGCGGATGAGCAGGGCAAGAAGAGCGACTTCGAGGCGCTGCGCGAGGCGATCGAGAAGCTCCACCTCAACGACGCCAGCTTCACCTTCGAGACGCAGCACTCCGAGGCGCTCGGCTTCGGCTTCCGCTGCGGCTTCCTGGGCCTCTTGCACATGGACATCGTGCAGGAGCGGCTCGAGCGCGAGGGCGGCGTGTCGATCGTGCAGACGGCGCCCACGGTGTCGTACATCATCGACCTCAACGACGGCACCGAGCTTGAGATCCACAACCCCGCCGACCTGCCCGACCTGTCGCGGGTCAAGGCGATCCGCGAGCCGATCGTGCGCATCGAGATCATCTGCCCCAACGAGAACATCGGCGACCTGATGAAGCTCTGCGAGGCGCGCCGCGGCATCTTCCAGTCGCAGGAGATGATCAGCGAGAGCCGCCAGATCCTGAAGTACGAGATCCCGCTCGCCGAGATCATCTACGACTTCTACGACAAGCTGAAGTCGGT
>JAGWXC010000036.1 GCA_018970045.1 Planctomycetota bacterium
CACGGAGGTAACGGCGCGCCGTCGATGCCGACGCCAGAGCACCATGAGCACGCCGCGCTCGGGCGCGATCAGCAGGCTGAGGACGAAGAGCGCCGCTGCCGTGAGCACGATCATCGGCCCTGTCGGCCAGCCACCACCAACGGCGCCACCGGGTGGCGGCAACACGGCGCTCAAGCCTGTGCCGACCATGGCGCTCGCCGCGCCGATCGCCGCCGCCATCGCGAGCATGCTGCCGAGCGACGTGCTCCAGCAGCGCGCGGCTGCGGGCGGGATGACGAGCAGCGCCACCACGAGGACCACACCCACGCTGGGCAATCCTGCGACCGTCACGAGCGCGATCATGACGAGCAGCAACGCATCGAGACGATGCACTGGCCGACCGATGCCGACGGCGAAGTCACGATCGAAGCACAGCAGCCCGAACTCCTTGCGCAGCGCAAGGACGATGGCCACCGCGACGGCAGCCACGGTGAGCACCAGCCACGCATCGCTCGTCACGGCACTTGCAGCCTTGCCGAACAGGAATCCATCGAGCCCAGCGCGATTGCCACCGGGCTGGTTCTGGATCATGCGTGACAGCACGATGCCGAGTCCGAAGAAGCCGCTGATGGCCATGGCGGTGGTGGCATCCTCGCGAGCCTTCGTCAGCCGTCGGACCAGCGCCATGGTGGCCATGCACGCGAGCCCGAGGACGAACGCGCCCACCAGCAGCATGGCCAAGCTGCGGTCACCCGCCACGAACCATGCCAGGCAGATGCCCGGCAGCGATGCATGCGCGACCGCATCACCCACCAGCGCACGGCGACGCAGCATGGCCAGCGAGCCCACCAAGGCAGCAGCCACCGCCAAGGAGGCCGTGCTCAGCATGACCACGCGCGTGCTCGAATCCTGCAGCGACAGCAGTCGGAGGAGTTCAGCCATGTCTGTGGCCTGCCGGGATGGTCTCAGGAGCCGATGGAGGGCCTGGCAGCACCCCCAAGCGCCCGCCGTAGGTCCGCTGCAACGCATCGACCGTGAACGCAGTGGCCACGGGACCGGCCTCGATCAGGCGCTTGTTCAGGAGCAGCACATGATCGAAGCGCTCGCGCACGGTCGAGAGATCATGATGCACCGCCACGATCGCGCATCCACGCTGCCGCAGTGCACCAAGAACGTCCATGATGGCAGCTTCGGTCACGGCATCCACGCCTGCGAACGGCTCATCGAGCAGGTACAGCTGCGCACGCTGCATGAGCGCACGCGCCAGGAACACGCGCTGCTGCTGGCCTCCACTGAGTTGGCTGATCTGCCGGCCGGCCATCGCGGCGAGCCCAACCTGATCGAGGCACTCCATGGCCTGCACTCGCTCAGGGCGACCCGGCCGGCGGAAGAGCCCGAGCCGACCGTACGAACCCATCAGCACGACCTCGAGCGCGCTGATGGGAAACTCCCAGTCGACCGACTCGCGCTGCGGCACGTATCCCACGTCACCACGTCGCTGCGCCATCGTGCCGCCGAGCACGGTCACGCTCCCGGCTGCCAGCGGCACGAGCCCCAGCGCCGCCTTGATGAGCGTGCTCTTGCCGGCTCCGTTGGGACCAACGATGGCACACATCGATGCCGGCGGGATGCATGCCTCGATCCGCTCCAGGACGAGTTCGTCGCGGTAGACGACGGAGACCTCGTGGAACGCGAGGACTGACGGGGTCATGGTGCCCTCCCCCCCGCGACATCGAGCCAGGCGGCCAGGACAGCCGGTCGTGCAGGCGCGTTGCCGCCAAGGGCACGGGCGATGACCTCCGCATCGTGCACCACCATGCCTACATGGGTGCCCTGCTCGGTGCCCGCTGCGCCGATCGCATCGCTCAGCAGCTCGCCGCCGATCGTGACCGCATGGCCGCGTGCGCTGCACCCCTCGACCAGGGCCTCGACGGCTTTGCGCGGCACGCTGCTCTCGATGAAGACGGCGGGCACCTTGCGCTCGACGATCACGTCGATGAGTGCGTTGACTTCGCGAAGGCTCGCCTCGCTGTCGGTCGACAGGCCCTGGATGCCACGCACGGAGATCCCATTGGCCCGACCGAAGTAGCCGAAGGCATCATGCGCCGTGACCAGGAGCCGACGTTCGGCAGGGATCGAGGCCACGACCGCCTGGACGTGGCGTGCGGCCGTATCGAGCAGCGCGAGGTGGGCGGCACAGCGTTCACGCACCTCGTCGGCAGCATCAGGCTTGCGCTCGATGATGGCGTCGCGAATCCGCTCGCAGGCGAAGCGCCAGAGCGCGAGGTCGAACCACACATGCGGGTCAGGGGCCGAGCCGGCTCCCGCGGAGCGCAGCAACTGATCCTGAGGCATCGAGTCGGTCACGCACACCACCGGAACGCGCGAACCCAGCTTGGTGATCGCGTCGCCCAGGCGACCCTCGAGATGCAGGCCGTTCCAGAGGAGCAGTCCAGCCCCGGTCATGACGCGCACATCACCGGGCGACGCCTTGTAGAGGTGAGGGTCCACCCCCTCGCCCATCAGCGCCGTGACCGTGACGGCGGAGCCGCCAATCGCCCGAGCCGTGTCGGCGATCATGCCGGTCGTGGCCACGACCTTCAGGGGCGGTGCCGTGTCGGCGGCCGCCACGCCACCTGACCAAGCCAGCACCGCGGCCGCGAGAGCGAGGATGACACGATGCACGCGCATAAGTTTGACGACTCAAACTCTAGGTTGCTGATGACTCCATGTCAATCCTGCGCTAGCCTTCCGCCATGCTCGCCACCGAAACGGTCGAGAACTACCTGAAGGCCATCTATCTCCTGCAGCGCGATGCCGCGGCCGACGAGGCCTCCATGGGCAAGATCGCGGCAGCGCTCGGGGTGACGGCCGGCACGGCCACGAGCATGGTGAAGAAGCTCGTTGCGGCGAGGCTGGCGCGCCACGAGCGGTTCGGCGGCGTCCGGCTCACGACCAAGGGCACGCGCGCCGCGCTCGACATCCTTCGCCGGCATCGCCTCGTCGAGACGTTCCTCGTCGACACGCTCGGCCTCGATTGGTCGGTGGTGCACGACGAGGCCGAGCGCCTTGAGCACGCCATCTCGCCCATGGTGCTCGATGCCCTCGATCGTCACCTGGGCCGCCCCGCGTTCGATCCGCACGGCGATCCCATCCCCCGGGCCGACGGTGCGCTGCAGGAGTCCGAGGCCATGCCCATGTCCGAACTCGGCTCGGGTGACGCGGCTCGGCTCGTGCGCGTGCTTGATCAGCGCGGTGATTCGCTGCGGTTCCTCCGCGCCAGCGGGCTCAAGGTCGGCGCCACGCTGCGGGTCGTCGCCATCGAACCCGGTGCCGGTGTCATGCGGATCCGGCCCGACGGCGGTTCCATCGTCAGCATGAGCACCACGGCCGCAGCTCGCGTGCTGGTCAGGCCCACGCGCAGTCGTCACTGAGCGACTGGGGCCGGACGAACGGTCCCGCCCCGTCGCAGCACGCACGATTGGTGCATGCCGTGCGCCCGAACATCACGCTCGTCGGCACCGCCGATCGCCTAGCCTGCGCGCGGCATGCTCAGCGCCCTCCTCACCATGGCCATCACTGTCCCGCCGCCGGCACCCATCGCTCCGCTCCCCTCGCCGCGCCAGCTTGCCTGGCAGGACCTGGAATTCACGGGGTTCATCCACTTCGGGCCCAACACCTTCACCGACAAGGAGTGGGGCCACGGCGACGAGCCGGCGGAGGTCTTCAGCCCGACCGCGCTCGATGCCCGGCAGTGGGTGCGCGTGATGAAGGACGCCGGCATGAAGGGCGTGGTCATCACGGCCAAGCACCACGATGGGTTCTGCCTCTGGCCGACCGCGTTCAGCACGCACTCGGTCGCCTCCAGCCCGTGGAAGGGCGGCAAGGGCGATGTGCTGCGCGAACTCAGCGACGCCTGCCGTGAGGGCGGGCTGAAGTTCGGCGTCTATCTCTCGCCGTGGGACCGCAACAATCCGCAGTACGGGACGGGCGAGGCCTACAACCAGGTCTTCCGCTCGCAGCTTCGCGAGGTGCTCTCGTCCTACGGCCCGATCTTCGAGGTCTGGTTCGACGGCGCATGCGGCGAGGGGCCCAACGGCAAGCGGCAGGTCTACGACTTCCCGAGCTTCCGCGCCGTGGTCCGCGAGCTGCAGCCTGACGCGGTGATCTTCAGCGACGTCGGCCCCGACATCCGCTGGGTCGGGAACGAGCAAGGCTGGGCGGGCGACACCTGCTGGGCCATGCTCAAGGCTGCCGGCCACGGCATCGGCAACGACAACCCGCCGCCGCAGAAATCCCTCACCGAGGGCGACGAGGACGGCGAGTCGTGGATCCCCGCCGAGTGCGATGTCTCGATCCGTCCGGGCTGGTTCTACCACGCGCACGAGGACGACAAGGTCAAGACACCCGCGCAGCTCTTCGATCTCTGGGAGCGCAGCGCCGGGCACAACGCGAACTTCCACCTCAACTTCCCCGTCGATCGCCGCGGCCTCATCCATGAGCACGATGTCGCATCGGTGCTCGGCCTGCGGGCCCTGATCGATGCCACGTACGGACCCGGCACCGACCTTGCGCGCGGTCGATCGACGGCCGCCGACTCGATCCGCGGCTTCGAGCCGCGTGGTGCGAACGAGCCGCTTCGCCCCGAGCCCTTCGGCCCGGACCAGGCAGTCGACGGCGACCCAGCGACCTTCTGGGCGACCGCCGACGGCACAACCGCGGCGTCGATGGAGATCGAACTCGATCCCTCGAAGGAATTCGACCGCGTCGTGCTGGCCGAGCCGATCGCGCTCGGCCAGCGCGTGAAGCGCTTCCGCATCAGCGTGCCCGCCACGCCGAGCAACAACCACCGTGACTGGGTCACGCTCGCCGAGGGCACGACGATCGGCCACAAGCGGATCGTGCGTGTGCCGGCGTCGAAGGCGCGCCACGTGCGCATCGACATCCTCGACAGCCGCGCGTGCCCCTGCCTGAGCTCGGTGTCGGTGCACCGCACGTGCGAGCCGTCACCCCAACCGGCTCGGTGACAGGAAGCCGATCGGCAGGTGCGTCGCGCCCTTCATGGCCAGGTCCGCGAGCGCCTCGCCCAGCACCGGCATGAACTTGAAGCCGTGGCCGCTGAAGCCGCTGGCGACCGTCACACGGCCCGAGTCGCCCCATGGCCCGATCAGGAAGTGACCGTCGGGACTGTTGGAGTACAGGCAGGTCCGCATCGTCGTAACGCGACCGCGACAGCCTGGCGCATAGCGCGCGATCGCCTGAGCAATGCTCTCGCCCTCGGCTTCGGTCGGCGGCGCGATCGGACCATCAGGATCGACGGTCTCACCAACGATGTGCCACGCAACCTTGAGTCCCGCAGGCGCGGGCTGGTCCGGTGCGATCGGGCAGCCGTAGAGAAACCCCTCCGGCGCATCGATGCAGAAGGTCGGCAACACACCCTCAGCGCATGACGCCGGAGCAACGGGATCGAGCCACGCGAGGACCTGCCGACTCACGCGTACCGGTGCCTTGGGCCACGGCACGAGCCGCTCGCACCATGGGCCCACGGTCACGACAGCACGATCTGCCATGAACTCGCCACGATCGGTTTCGACCGTCACGCCGTCCGCGCGCGCATGGATCCCCATGACTCTGGTGCCATCCATCACGGTCGCGCCATGCTCGCGCGCATCGGCCACGCTGTCCTCGACGGCCCACTCCGGGCGGACGTAACCCGTCTCCGGTTCGAGCATCGCCTCGAACATGGGCGGCAGGGCGAACATCGGAAAGCGCTCGTTGACCATGCGCGCGTTCAGGCCTTCGTAGGCAAGCCCGTGGAGCCGCGCGCTCGACACGCTGCCGCGCACGACCTCGCTGCCAGGCTTGCCCGCCAGCAGGATCCCGGTCCGGTGCAGCAACTGCCGCCCCCGTGCGGATTCGAGCCGATGCCAGAGCGCGATGGAACGCGTCAACAGCGGCACGTAGTCAGGATGCTCGAAGTACGCGCAACGGACCACGCGCGACCCGCCATGCGATGAGCCATGCGCATGCCCGGGCGTGAAGCGTTCGATGCCCAAGGCCTCCACGCCACGATGCGCCAGTTCGCGCAGGGTCGACGACCCCATCGCGCCCAGCCCGATCACGATGCATGGCCAGCGGTCCATGGCCCGCAGGCTAGCCGCGCGTCACTCCCACGTGCCCAGATCCACGTCGTCGTCCGCGGAAGGTTCGCCCGGCGTCTTCAGCCGCAACTCGATCGTGCGGGGTGCGCGCGGAGCATCGAGTTCGATGCGCGCCCGTTCGATCACGCGGCCATCGGGGGCGAACTCCAGTTCGACCCGCAGCGGTGCGCCTCGCAGCGCACCACCGGTCACGAGGCCCGAGCGCATCGCTGCCTGCATGTCGGCGTTGGGCCGTCGCGCGTTGGCGCCGCCGGCTTCACCGCCACGCGTTTCCCCAGCCTGCGCTCCACGATCCTCACGCGCCACGCCATCAGGTTGCGTGCCCTGCCGCATCGACTCGGCACGCTCGGCAGCAGCCTTGGGATCAATGCCGTTGGGCATCCACTGACGGCGAGCGATCAGGGTCTTCCACCGCGGGTACTCGACAACCTGCAGGTCGTAGCCCTTCTTCAGACGCGGCAGCACCGAATCGAGCGTCATCCAATCGACATCAACGGGCAATCCAGCCTGCCGTGCGGCGGGCTTGGTTCCCTGCTGCGATGGATCGCGCGGTTCCCTGCCATCCGAACCCTCGGCCGTGCGACGGCGCACCTGGCCATCAGGGCCCTTGAACCAGGTGCCCTGCGCATCGCGGCCGAACTCGAGGCGCTTGCCGGAGTCGTCGAGTTCGAGATAGCCGAAGGATCGCGGCTCGCTGCCCGCCACATGCGTGATCTCGCCCTGCATGAGGCGGCTGGCCACCGGTCCACCCCAGCGCGTGATGCGGATCTCGTAGGTGCGTGAGCCCGGCTCGGCGAGCGCCGCTTCAGCGGAACCGATCACCTCGCTCGCGTTCGCAGACGACGGACTGATCGCCAAGGGCACCAGCACGGCCAGCGTGACGGCCATGAGCAGGATCGCTGCGATCGGCCCCATCGATATCGACGGCATTGAACGCGTACGTCGCGGCTCGACGCGGGCGATCGTGGCACCAACGCTTTCCGATGCATGCGCCGCCATCAAGCCGTGCACGACGTCGTCATCAAGTTGGGTCGGATCGCAGGGATCTGGGAAGGCACTGGTCATGATGGATCCTCGTCGCGCGCATCAGCTGCATGGCGTTCTTCGCTGCCCGGCGCAAGGCCCTTGGACCGAAGGCACCGCGCCACCAGCGCGCGGCCACGGATCGCGCGCTTGCTGGCCAAGTCATCGCTGATCCCGAGTTCGACGGCGATCTCGCTGATCGACTGCCCACCGCCGTAATGACGTTCGAGCACCTCGCGGAAGGTCGGTGGCAGCGCCTGCACGCAACCACGTACGCCCTCGGCGAGCTGCCGGCCATCGAGCTGGTCCTCGATGGCGGCGAAACGTTCCGCCAGGCCCTCGATCCGCACGATCTCATGCGCGTCGTCCATGGCGATGCGGCGACGGCGTGCCTCGCGGCGCACCGAACCCATGACCACCTTGACGGCGATGCCGCGCAGCCACGGCCCGAGCGGGCGCGAGGCATCGAACTCGCTGCGTCGGGTCCAGGCGATGGCGAGGGTGTCCTGCACGAGGTCCTCCACGACATCGCTCGAAGCCACGCGGCCACGGCATGCAGCGGCAATGAAACCAACCAGCAGGAACCGCTCCTGCGCGAGCCGACGGTCGAAGGTGTCGGGGCTCTCCATGGGTCGAATCAGCCGTTGCTGCGGGATGTCCCTTGGGGTTGCCGCACCGGAGCACGGCCGGACAGAGCCGTGGCGGAAATCACGAACCCAACCGGCTTGGATGCCCGGCCGAGAACACCGTGGCGTACATGGCACCCTGCACGGCCGTGAACAGCGGCATGCCCAGGAGCGGCAGGCCGACGCAGAGCAGGAACACGCTCAGGGCCAGCACCAGGCCGTACACGAAGAGCAGCGCGAACATCGATGGCGCCTTGCCCGCGGTGAGCGACCACGAACGTCGGAGGGTGGATTCAAGCCCTTCCTTGGGCAGCGAGGGATCGGCGGCGAGCGCGCCCATGAAGATGAGCCGCGGCATGATCCAGATCGAGACGGCCAGGGCTCCGACCACACACAGCACGAGTCCGATCACTCCAGACGTGCCGAGTTGGCCGAACTCGCCCTTGAACCTGAAGCCCAGATCAACCACCAGCATCACCAATCCGGGCAGCATGGCCACCAGGAACCCCACCCCGATCAGCAGGATCGACACGAAGTATGCCAGGACGACCGACCAGTACCGCTGGAACCCCAGGAACAGGTCCGCGATCTGGCCGGCGCCGCGCACGGCCCGAGCACCGGCCAGGACGAAGCCCGACAGCAACGGACCGCCGACAAAGATCGAGAGCAGCCATCCGAACAGATCGAGCCCGAGCGCGCCGGGTGCGGTGGTGCCGGACTCTTCAGCCGCGGAACGCAGCATCCCGGCGATCATGCCGGGAACGCCGAGCGCGTACGACAGCGCCAGATAGACCAGCCCGATCAGGACCAGGACGCCCCACCGCGCCTTGAAGGCCTTGTGGCCAAGTTGCGACGAACCACCGTAGGTGAACGCCGGCAGCTCCTCGTCAGGAATGGGCGTGTTCGCCAGCGGCGGGTGCGCCGTACCGAGCACGGCATCCGCGCGCCCCGTCATGTTGGTGGCTCGAGACAGCTGCGCGATCAATGCCCCGATGACGGGATCCTTCGCTGCCGTCGTCCACGCGGTGTCCCCCACCAGGCAAACCTTCGTGTTGGCGGTGATGCGGCCAAGGGCCACCATGCGTTCGATGGCCACGCGATCGTGCGGTCCCGTGGGCTGTCCCGATTCGACGACGTACCAGTGCATGACGATCCTCCTGCGCTGCGCGCGGCGCGCAGGATAGATCAGCCGCCGTGCTGGTGCGATGGCGCCGACCGGCCGCGACCGCCCCGCAGCCGCAGCGAATACAGCAAGAAGAAGAAGGTCGGCACCACGAGCTGGTCCATGATCGTGGATCCGAGCATGCCGCCGAAGACCGACACGCCGATCGAGCGGCGGCTTTGGGCGCCGGCACCGACCGCGATCACGAGCGGCAGGATCCCCAGGATGAAGCTCAGGCTCGTCATCATGATCGGCCGCAGGCGCAGGCGTGAGGCCTCGCTGGCCGCCTGCAGCGGGGACTCGCCGCCGTCCGCGCGAACCTTGGCGAACTCAACGATGAGGATCGCGTTCTTCGCGGCCAAGCCCACGAGCATGACGAGCCCGATCTGTGCGTACACGTCCAGCGAGCGCCCGGTCCAGTGCAGGGCCAGCAGCGCGAACAGCACGGCGAAGGCGACCGCCAGCAGCACGTTGAAGGGCAGCACCCAGCTCTCGTACAGCGCCGCGAGCAGCAGGAAGACCGCAATGAGCGCCATCGAGAAGATCACCGGGGCCAGGCCGCTCGCCTCGATCTCCTGGAAGGTCGTGCCGGTCCACTCGTACGAGAAGCCCTCGGGCAGCGTGGTCTTGGCGACCTCATCGATCGCCTTGATGGCATCGCCCGAGCCGTAGCCGGCCGCGGTCTGCCCATTCACCTGCACCGTGTTGTAGAGGTTGTAGTGCGCCGCGTTGTCGGTGCCCGCCTTCAGCATCGGCCGCGAGAAGCTGGAGAACGGCACCATCTCCCCTTCCTTGTTGCGCACCCGCAGGCCCATGATGTCGGTCACGTCCATGCGGCTGCCGGGCTGGGCCTGCAGCATGACGTTGTAGACCTGGCCGAACTGGTTGTAGTTGTTGATGAACGCCTGGCCCATCGTCGTGCCGAGCGTGTCGAAGACCGCGCCCATGTCGAGCCCGAGCGCGTAAACGCGCGTGCGGTCGATCTCGAGCGTGATCATGGGGACCGAGTTCGTGAACGGCGTGTTGAGGCCGGTCAGTTCCGGCCGCTTGGACGCCTCGCCGAGGAACGCGTCGGTGACCTCGGCCAGCGCGTCGAAGTCCTGGCCGGCCAGCGCTTCGAGCTGAAGCTGCCACCCGCCCACGGCCCCCAGGCCCGGGATCGGCGGCGGCGGCGCGGGCTGCACGATCGCCTCGGGCATCGATCGCAGGTCCGGTGCGGCGCGGAGGATGATCGCGCGCACGTTCTCGGTGGCAGGATCGCGTTCTTCCCAGGGCTTCAGCGTGACGATGACCACGCCCGCATTCGTCGAGAGCGAGCCGGTGAGGAAGTTGAGCCCGTTGATCTGGATCGCGTCGGCGACGGCCTCGTCGCGGCGCACGATCTCCTGGATCCGGTTCGAGACCTCCTGGGTGCGCAGCAGGCTCGCGCCCGGCGGCAGCTGGTAGAGCACGAAATACGCACCCTGGTCCTCGTTGGGCACGAACGACGTCGGGACGACGCGGAAGAAGTGCCACACGCCCAGGCAGCCGACGAGGAACGACGCCACGACCGCGTACCAGTGCTTGCAGAGCCATTGCACCAGTCGTGCATAGTGGTCACTGAGCCAGTCAAAGCCGCGGTTGAAGGCGACGAACGGCGCGAAGGTGCTCGGTGCGGAGTGGCGCAGGAAGACCGCGCAGAGCGCCGGCGAGAGGGTCAGCGAGTTGATGGCGCTGAACGCGATCGAGAACGCGATCGTCAGCGCAAACTGGTTGTAGAGCCGTCCGGTGATCCCAGGCATGAGCGCGGCCGGGATGAACACCGCCAGCAGCACCGAGCTCGTGGCGACGATCGGTCCACCGACCTCCTGCATCGCCTTGACGGCCGCCTCCCGCGGATCGGTCACGCCTGATTCCAGCTGCCGGTACACGTTCTCGACCACGATGATCGAGTCGTCGACCACCAGACCGATGGCGAGCACGAGGCCAAGGAGCGTGAGCGTGTTGATCGAGAAGCCGAAGACCGCCATCATCGCGAACGTGCCGATGATCGAGACCGGGATCGCGATCATGGGGATCAGCGTGGCGCGGAAACTCTGCAGGAAGATGAAGATCGTCACCAGCACCAGGAGGCCGGCCTCGATCAGGGTCTTGACGAGGTCGTCCAGCGAGGCCTCGACGAAGAGCGTGGTGTCGTAGGTCACGCGGTAGCGCAGGCCGGGAGGGAACTGCTCCGAGAGCCGGTCGAGCTCGCGGCGCACGGCCTCGATCACGTCGAAGGCGTTGGCGCTCGGCAGCTGGTAAATGCCGATGGTCGCCGTGGGGCCGCCGTTCAGGGCCGAGGTGCTGGTGTACTGGTACGAGCCCAGGTCGAGCTCGGCGATGTCGCGCACGCGGACCAAGCCGCCGTCGCGCTCGGCCCGCACCACCACGTCGCCGAACTCCTGCGGGTCGACCAGGCGGCCCTTCGCCTGGATCGAGAGCGTCATCGACGGCCGGCCGGTCGAGGGCTCCATGCCGAGCGAACCGAGCGAGGACTGGTCGTTCTGCTCCTTGATCGCCGCGTACACATCGGTTGGCGACAGGCCCAGCTGCGTCAGCCGGTCCGTGTCCAGCCAGACACGCATGGCGTACTGCTGCAGGCCGAAGACCGTCGTGTTGCCCACGCCATCCACGCGCGCCACCACCGGCTCGACCGTGATGTTGGCGTAGTTCGAGAGGAACGAGCTGTCGTAGTGGCCGTCCGGCGATTCCAGGCTGACCACCGCCGTCAGGTTGGTCGACTGCTTGGCGATGCTCACGCCAACGCGCTGCACCGACTCAGGCAGCATCGGGATCGCCTGGTTCACGCGCGTGAGCACGTCCACCGCTGCGATGTCCAGGTCGTAGCCGACCTCGAAGGTCACGGTGATCGTGCTGATCCCTGCGTTGGTCGAGGTCGACGAGAGGTAGAGCATCCCCTCGACGCCGTTGATCTGCTGCTCGAGCGGCAGCGTGACCACCTGCGCCACGGTCGCGGCATCGGCACCGTTGTAGGTGGCCGTGACCTGCACCGTCGGCGGCACGATCTCCGGGTACTGCGCGATCGGCAGCACCCAGGCGCAGACGGCACCCGAGAGCGTCATCACCAGCGCGATGACCGTCGAGAAGATCGGTCGCTCGATGAAGAAGCGGTACATGGTGCCTCAGGTTCCCGGCTTCGCTTGAGGCGCGGTCGCCGGCTCGGCCTCACGTGCTGACGGTTCGGCGTGGCTCGTGCTGCCAGCCGATGCTCCCGCGCCAAGGTCCACGACCGTCGCACCAGGTCGGAGCTTCGCCAGCCCCTCGATCACGATGCGGTCGCCCGCCTTGAGGCCGGACTGCACGATGATGTCGTTGTTCCAGGCGGCCAGCGGCTCGATGACGACGCTCTGCACCGTGGCGTCATCCTTGAGGACCCAGACCAGGAGTTCGGTCTGGCGCGCGAAGGTCGCGCTCTTGGGCACGACGATCGCGTCCTTCTGCATGCCCAGGCCGAGCGTGACCTGCGCGTAGCCGCCTGGCCTGAAATGCCCGGATCCATTGGGAAACTCAACACGCAGCAGCAGCGTGTCGGTCGTCTGCCCGACCTGGTTGTCGAGGAAGACGAGCTTGCCTTCGGCCGTGGGGGCGCCATCCGTCACGCCGATCGGCATGCCGGGGCGGGCGGTCGTGATCGCCCCGGGCAGTTCCACGCGCGCGGTCAAGGTGCCATGGTCGCGTGCACCGATGATCGCCGGCAGCACGCGTGCGCTCGGCTTGAAACCGGCCCAGAGGGGATCGACCTGCACGATCGTGTTGAGCACCTGCGAGCTGGCTTCGCCAACGAGCGATCCGACGAAGGCCTTGCTCGCACCGAGCTGGCCCGTGAGCGGGCTGGTCACCGTGCACCAGGAGAGCTTGAGCTGGGCATTCTCGGCATCGGCCTTCGCACTCGCCTGGTTGGCCCGGGCGAGCGCGATGTCGGCCGTCGCCTGGTCGGCGGTCGCCTTGGCGCGGGCCAGGTCCGCCGTGAGCTGGTCCCAGCGCTCCTTGCTGATCGCGCCGCTGTCGACGAGGCCCTTGTTGCGATCAAACGTCGACTGCGCGAGGACGAGTGCGGCGGCGGCAGCCTCGGCCTGCGCACGTGCGACCTCTTCCTGCGCCTTCGCCTGGTCGACCCGTGCGTTCGCCGCGTCAAGCTGGATGCGGTACTGCGACGGATCGACCTGGTAGAGCACATCCCCCGGCTTGACGAGCGCCCCATCCGCAACCTGCTGCTCCTGCAGCCATCCAGCTGCGCGCGCGGCCACCTCGACGGTGCGCGGCGAGTCGATCGTGGCCGGGAAGGTGACCTCGACAGGCACATCCTGCGGAACGATCACCTGCGTGCGCACGGTGATCGGTGGCGGCGTGAACGGCGGCGGTGCCTGGCCGCACGAGGCCGTGACGATGAGCACCAGGGATGCGGCCACACTCGAACGGTTCATCGTGATTCCTTTGCTGCGCTGGGGTCGCGCGAAGCAGCACCGGCGGGGCTCGAGCCCGTCGCCGCCGCTGCGTCTTTCATGGCATCGTCCTGGAGCGGCGCGACATCCTGCCAGCCGCCACCGAGCGCTCGATAGAGCGCCACCGCCGACTGGGCAGCAAGACCGCGTGCCTGCGCCTCGGCATCCTGCACCGAGTAGAGCTCGTCCTGCAGATCGAGCAGGTGATCGAGCGTGATGGTGCCATTCTGGTACTGCATGCGGCCCAGGCGCTCGGTGTCGACTGCGCTCGCCAAGGCGCGAGCGAAGCGGTCGCGCGACTCGGCGGCGAGCACGGCACCGGCGATGGACGAATCGACCTCGGCGACCGCGCGCACGAGCACGCTGCGCCAGGCGTTGAACGCCAGCTCGGCCTGCGCGCGCGCCGAGGCGATCTGCGCATCGATGCGGCCAGCCGTGAAGACGGGCATCGTGAGCGAGGGGCCGAACGAGTACGCGCGGTTGGACCAGTCGCCGAGCCCAGAGAAGTCGGTCGCCGAGATGTAGAAGTTCCCGCTCAGCGAGAGCGTGGGCCACTTGGATGCCTCGGCTGCGCCGATGCGCGAGACCGCTGCCGAGTAGCGCTCGGCCGCGGCGCGAAGGTCGGGGCGACGCCCGAGGAGCTGAGCGGGGATGCCGGCATCGATCGCGACTGGCGCTGCGGGAATCGCCCCGGTGCCAAGGTCCTTCGCCACCTCATCGACCGACGTGCCGCACAGTTGCGCCATCTGGCCGAGCGCCTGCGCGTAGGACGAGCGCAAACCCGGCAGCTGCGCCGCCTCGGCTTCGAGGTTCGCGCGCGTACGGTTGACCTCGAGCTGCGTTGCCGTGCCGGCCGTGAAGCGTTGCGACGCCAGATCCGCGGTCTGCTGCATGGCCGCGACGCTCGCATCGAGGGCCTTCATGCGGGCCTCGAGCGTGCGCAGTTCGACGTAGGTCGTGGCCACGCCGGCACGAACCGAGACAAGCGCCGAGCGCAGGTCATCGACGCCGGCACGCAGGTCCTGGTTGGCGGCCTCGATCAGGCGGCGGATGCGACCCCAGAGATCGATCTCCCAGCTGCCCATCGCCAGGCCGTACGCCCAGACCGAGTAGGGCTCGGTGTCTACGCCCTGCGCCGCAAGCTGCGAGAAGTTCTGCTTGATGCGGTCGTAGTTCGCGCCGGCCGCGATGTCGGGCCAGAGATCGGCCTCGGCCACACCCATCTGTGCCTGCGCCACCCGCACGCGCGAGAGCGCCTGGCCAAGGTCGGCATTCGATCGGTCGGCACGCGCAATGAGCCGATCCAGCGTCGGATCCTGGAAGCGAGTCCACCACGCGACGAGTTCCTCGGCGCCCTGGGCATCGGCCGCTGCACGGGCGATCGCAGCCTCCTCGGCGGTCAGCGCCGAGGGCATCCAGCCTTCACGCTCCGCGATGCCGGCGTCCGGCGTGGACAGCTTGGGCGCATCGGGACCCATCATGCAGCCGCCAACGCAGACCGACGCGGCAAGAATCAGGGTCGGACGCGAAGGAAGCATGAGCAGCCCATCCTACCGATCCCGATCGCCATCCCGGGAGTGGTAACCTCCCCTCATGCCGTCGCGCACCATCCATGCCGCCCTGTTCGTGGGTGCTGCAGCGATGCTTGCCGCAACGACACGATCGGTGGATCCACCATCCACGGCCGATGGACCACCGTCCCGCGGCACCTCGGCGACTCCACAGCCTGCAGTCGCCACGCCATCGATGGACGTGCTGAAACCGCTTGATCTTCCGGGGCTCCACAACCTGGTCGCCTTCCATGACGACGTCTGGTCTGGCTCGGTGCCCGAAGGCGACGCTGGCTTCGATTCGCTGACGTCACTCGGCGTGCGCACGATCATCTCGGTCGATGGTGCCCTGCCCGATCTTGAGCGTGCGCGCGCACGCGGCATGCGCTACGTGCACCTGC
>JAGWXC010000037.1 GCA_018970045.1 Planctomycetota bacterium
AAACCGACGCAACAAGGCGAGGCTTGAGAGGAGAGACGATGAACTGGTATCTCGAAGCGTTGAAAAAGTACGCCGTATTCGACGGTCGCGCGCGGCGAAAGGAATTTTGGTTCTTTTGGCTGTTCAACCTCATCTTGTTGATTATCGCGGTGATCCTGGACAATGTGCTCGGCATAGCCATCAAGCGAAAGGGATATGGGCTTTTTACTGCCGTGTACTCGCTCGCGATGTTGCTTCCATTGCTGGCCGTCTACGTCAGGAGACTGCACGACGTGGGAAAAAGCGGCAAGTACCTTTTCATTTTGCTCATCCCGATCGTAGGCACCATATGGCTCTTGGTCCTCGTGTGCCGCGACAGCATGCCAGGGGAGAACCAGTACGGACCTAACCCGAAGGCGTAGAGCGATCGCCCAACAAGCGGAGGTAGGCCACGCTTCACAGCGCGCCTTCTCCGCGCCGTTCGGAGGCCCTGGGAGGCAGTGATTCGTGTCCAATCGTGAACCCGGTGGTTGGCTGGAGGACGTACTTGTCGGCGCTCAAAGTGCCCGATGGTGTACGAGGCCGTTCTGCACAACGTGCGGGTGTTTAGAGTTCAGACAGGCCTTCTGGACCGCTGCAGCACGGCAGGCCGGCATCGACGCCAGGTTCGAGGCCGCTCGCCTGCCGCGCGAGATTCTGTCCGGAGTATCCGTCACTGATCGCGAGGGGCTGGTGCGCACCCTCGTTGCCGGTCTGGGAGAGTTACCCCCAAGGTGGACCGACTCCGAGGCTTTCAGAACGATCATTACCGATTTGGATCCTTCCTTGATTCGGCACGGCGTACCAATGGCCCTCGATACCGAGCTGTCTGGCACCCCGGCAGGTGAGGCGTTGGCACGGATGCGCGCGCATTTCGAAGAGGTCAGAGCGCAACGGCACCGGCAAAGAGCTTACGAAAGTGTGCAGGCGACCGAGGAGCGGAGGCGCGCGAAGCGGGAGACGAGGGCAATCGCTCATGCCAACCGTGAGTCCGAGGCACGTCGGCGAAGTGCCGAACGTTTAGATCTGCTTGTGGCGATTGCTCGCCTATCACCCGGCGAGCGGCTCGTCCGCTTCGCGACGGATCCGGCGCTCGTACTCGATTGCGTGCCTGCTGGGCTGATTCCGGCGCAAGAGCTAGACCTGACCGAGTTGGAAAGGGCAATGGCGGTCGCCCTCCTGAGGAGAATCGGTCGGAGAAAGGGTCCATGGGGCCGCCTACGGCGCATGCTTGGGCGTCTCGCAGAGCCTGGGTCACCAACGTAGCAAGCAGACGAGCAACTCCCGAGTTGCGAAGGCCATTGGGCTCCCTAACAACCGGTCGCGGCGGACGGTCCGCGACGCGATGCAGTCGTTCTTGGATGCACCGCGCGAGCGGTGAGCCGGAAACAAGGCTTGATGCTCGGGCTCGCGGGCTACCATCCGATCGTGCTGGTTTCGCTTGCCATGGTCGTGTGCTGCGCTGGTGCGGACGGGGCGCTTCCCGTTGCCGAGCAAGCACGCCGACTGATCGCCGAGCGTTGCCTGAAGTGCCACGGTGGCGTTCGCGAACGCGGAAAACTGAACCTCCACGGAACGGAGCGCGCCAGTCGCCCGGCTGCCAGCGGCCTTCGTGCCATCGTTCCCGGTGACGCCGCGTCGAGCGAACTCCTGCGGCGCATCGCTGCGAGCGATCCAGACGAGCGCATGCCACCCGATGGCCCGGCGCTGACCCAAGCCGAGCGCGACCTGCTGCATGCGTGGATCGCTGCCGGCGCACCCGAGTCGCCGCATTGGTCCTTCGTGGCGCCTGTGGTCCCGGATCGCCCCACCCAAGCACAGGACCCGTGGTGCCGACAGCCGATCGACGGGTTCATCCTGCAAGGGCTGCACGAGGCCGGGCTCGATCCATCGCCAGAAGCCGACCGGGCGACGCTCCTGCGCCGAGTATCGCTCGATCTGATCGGGCTGCCTCCGACCGAAGCCGAACTTGCGGCGTTCCTGGCTGATACGGCACCCGATGCCTTCGAGCGCGTGGTGGATCGGCTGCTCGCGAGCCCCCACTATGGCGAACGCTGGGCGGCGCCGTGGCTCGACATCGCTCGCTACGCCGATACGCAGGGCTATGAGAAGGACGGCCACCGCACGATCTGGGCCTGGCGGGACTGGGTCATCGAGGCCCTGAACGCGAACATGCCGTTCGATCGCTTCACGCGGGAACAACTCGCGGGCGACCTGCTGCCTGATGCCAGCGAGCGCACGCGCGTGGCCACGGCATTCCATCGCAACACGCTCAACAACACCGAGGGCGGCACCGACAACGAGGAATTCCGCGTGGCCGCGGTGATGGATCGCGTGGCCACGACCTGGAATACCTGGATGGGGCTGTCGATGCAGTGCGTGCAGTGCCACGCTCACCCGTACGACGATCTCAGCCACGCCGACTACTACCGGTTCATGGACTTCCTGAACCAGCAAGCCGATGCCGACACCGACGACGAGGCCCCCACGATGGCCGTCACCACCGCGCACGGCGCGACGCAGGTGCCGGTGCTCCAGGAGCTGCCGGCCGATCGACGCCGCACGACGCACCGTCTCGACCGCGGGGCGCTGACCTCGCCCGCTGAAGTCGTGCACGCGGGCACACCCGCATCGCTGCAACCCTTCGATGACGCGTGGCCGCGCGATCGTCGCGGCATGGTCGAGTGGCTCGTGGCCCCCTCGAACCCGCTGACCGCGCGCGTGATCGTGAACCGTGCGTGGGAGTCGATCTTCGGGACCGGTCTGGTGGCCACAAGCGACGACTTCGGCGTGATGGGCGATGCACCGAGCAACCCTGCCTTGCTTGATGACCTGGCCATCCGGTTTCGCGATGGCGGATGGGACATGAAGCGCTTGCTGCGCGAACTTGTGCTGAGCAGCACCTACCGCCAATCGTCGGTGCGCGCCGGAGTCGGCATTGAGCGGGACCCATCCAATCGACTGTTGTGGCATGCACCGCGCCGCAGGCTCGATGCCGAAGCGATCCGCGACAGCGCCCTGCTCGTGTCGGGCTTGCTCTCGCGCACCATGGGCGGTCCACCCGTGATGCCCCCGCAGCCCGACGGCATCTGGAACGTGGTCTACAACGGCTCCCAGTGGACGACGAGCGAGGGCGAGCACCGGCATCGGCGCGCGATCTACACGTTCTGGCGCCGGTCGGCGCCGTACCCCAGCCTGATGACGCTCGATGCCGTCGACCGCGCCACATGCACCGTGCGACGCGTGCGCACGAACACGCCGCTGGCGGCGCTGGTCACGCTGAATGATCCGGCGTTCGTCGAGTGTGCAGTCGCGCTCGCCCGCTCGGTCGACGCGATTGACCCGGATGCCGCACTCGATGCGATGTGGCATCGTGCGCTGCTGCGCGCACCCCTGGACACTGAGCGCGCCGTGCTGCGGGCGCTCTACGAGAGCGAGCTGGCGCGCTACCAGGCCGCCCCCAGCGACGCCACCGCAGTCACTGGTGAAGGCACCGATCCCGCACGGCTGGCGGCCCTCACCAGCGTGGCCAGCGCGATCCTGAACACCGATGAGTTCCTGAGCCGACCATGATGCGCCACGACCTGCCGAGCCTGCATGCCATCACCCGGCGCCAGTTCCTCGGCGCGGGGAGCCTTGGACTCGGTGCGCTTGCGCTGGGCGAACTCGGCGTGGCGGCGCCCCTGATGGACGGAGCGATCGATCCAGCCGCGGCTCGAAGCCCCCACTTCGCGGGTCGCGCCAAGTCCGTCATCTACGTGCATCTGGCCGGCAGTCCTTCGCAGCTGGAGCTCTACGACCACAAGCCCGAACTTGCCCGCCTGCATGGCACACCGTGCCCCGACGAGTACCTGAAGGGCGAACGATTCGCGTTCATCAAGGGGCACCCCGAGCTGCTGCGCCCGCTGCACGGCTTCGGCCGGCGCGGCCAGAGCGGCATGGAACTCGGCGACCTGCTGCCGCACCTCGGCGGCGTGGCGGATGAGCTCTGCCTCGTGCGCTCGATGCATACGTCGCAGTTCAACCACGCGCCTGCGCAGCTCGTGCTGCACACCGGCGAACCGCGCTTTGGTTCACCCAGCATGGGAGCATGGGTCACCTACGGACTCGGCTGCGAGAACAGGAACCTGCCGGCGTTCGTGGTGCTCGTCTCGGGCCAGACGCCCGACGCAGGCAAGGGCATCTGGGGCAGCGGCTACCTGCCGGGGATCTACCAAGGCGTTCAGTGCCGCACGAGCGGTGATCCTGTGCTGTTCCTCAACGATCCCAAGGGCGTTGATCGCGCGGGCCGCGCGGCCGTCATTGCATCCGTGAACGACCTGAATCGGATCACGGCCGAACGATCCGGCGATCCAGAGACCGCCACGCGCATCGCGCAGTACGAACTGGCCCACCGCATGCAGCTTGCGGCACCGGAGGCGATGGAACTGGCTCGCGAGGATGCCACGACGCTGGAGCTCTACGGCGCGCAGCCAGGCGCATCGAGCTTTGCCAACAACTGCCTGCTCGCCCGGCGCCTGGTTGAGCGCGGCGTGCGCTACGTGCAGCTCTTCGACTGGGGATGGGACGGCCACGGCACCAATCCGAGCGACGACCTCGTGCACCAGCTCCCCGCGAAGTGCGGCCAGGTCGATCGGCCGCTCGCCGCGCTGATCGCGGACCTGCGCCGCCGCGGGCTGCTCGACCAGACCCTGATCGTGTGCGGCGGTGAATTCGGTCGTACGCCGGTGGCTGAGTTCCGGGACGGCAAGCGGGACTTCCTGGGCCGCGATCACCATCCGCACGCGTTCTCGATCTGGATGGCCGGCGGCGGCACGCGCGGCGGGCATGTGCATGGGGCAACCGACGACCTCGGCTACCGCATTGCGCGCGATCCGGTCTCGGTGCGTGACCTGCAGGCCACGATCCTCCACCTGCTCGGGTTCGACCACGAGCGGCTCACGTATCGCCACAATGGCCTTGATCACCGCCTGACGGGGGTGCAGGAGCCGGCCAAGGTGGTCAGGGAACTGCTGGCCTAGTCGGGATTCGCATCCAAGGTTCCGGACCGCGCGAAGCCGTCGGACCATGAACCGCCTGCTCTCAACGCCTTCGTTCCTCCTTGCCGCCCTGCTCACCTGCTCCCCGATCGCATCGGGCGCTGACTCGAACCTCGAGTTCGAGGGCGGCACGCAGGGCTGGCAGACCGTGCTGGACGGCGTGATGGGCGGGCTGTCCACCGGCCGCATCGAGGCCGGTGATGGCGGCACGCTGCGCTTCTCCGGTGAGCTCTCGCTCGAGAACAACGGCGGCTTCTCGCAGATCCGCACGTCGGTGCCCGAGGGCACCTTCGACGGCGCGAGCGGACTGGTGCTGCGCGTCAAGGGCGACGGCCGGAACTACCAGTGTGACATCCGATCCTCGCGTCTGCGCCTGATGGCCGGCGGCTACCAGCGCGTCTTGGCCACCAAGGCTGGCGAGTGGACCGAGATCGAGATCCCCTTCAGCGAGTGTGTCGCCAACAGCTTCGGCCAGCGCGTGCGCAATGCGCCGTCGCTTGACCCGGCCTCCATCGAATCGGTGGGCATCACGCTCGCTGACAAGAAGGAAGGCCCGTTCGCGATCGAAGTCGACTGGATCCGGCCGGCGGGCAAGGCGGCCACCCCCGCCTCGCCAAACTCCCTGGCAGCTGTGGCCACCAAGGCAAACCTCACCACGCTGCTTGCCCTCGTCAAGGCTTCAGGGATCGAGCTCCCGGCCGGCACGAAGCTCACCATCTTCGCACCGACGAACGAGGCCTTCGCGAAACTGCCCAAGGACCAGGTCGAGTTCCTGACCAGTGCCAAGGGCAAGTCCACGCTGCAGGCGATCCTCAAGCACCACGTGGTCGGCCAGTCGGTCGGCAGTTCGGCGGTCCTCGAACGGCGCCGGCTCGCGGCGCTGTCGGGACAGTCGCTTGACATCGATCCAGCGGCGCTGACGGTCGATGGCGCACGACTGGTGGCGACGGATGTGGCCTTCGACGGCGGACTGGTGCATGTGATCGACACCGTCATGCTGCCTGAACTGCGCAGCATCGAGCAGATCGTCGCCGAGGACGAACGCTTCACCACGCTGCGGGCCGCCATCGAGGCCGCCGGCATCGGCTCGCAGCTCGGCAGCCGGAACCCGGGGCCCTGGACCCTGCTGGCGCCGTCGAACCAGGCCTTCGGCGCGATCCCGGCGGATGCGCTCAAGGAACTGCTCCAGGATCAACCTGCTCTCACCGCGGTGCTGGTGGCCCATGTCCTGCCCACGGCGATCCGCCGCGAAGACATGCTGGCCCAGGGCTCCGCACGGACGCTCATGGGCGATGGCAGCGTGGCCTTCGCGCTCGAGTCCGGAGCGATCACCGTGGCCGGTGCCCGGATCGAGGTCGCCGACATCGAGGCAGCCAATGGTGTCATCCACATCATTGATCGCGTCCTGCCCGCGCAGCCAACGACTGCAGCGACCATGGCTCCGTCGCCCAAGCAACGATCCCGTCAGGCGGCAGCGATCCTCGAGTTGGCGATCGAGCGCGGCGTCCCCCGCTTCAACGCCGGCGACCAGGCCTCGTGCGCTGCCCTGTACGAGCTGGCCATCACTTCGGTCGTGCTGCTCGGGGCGGATGCCATCGGCGACGGCAATGCTGCGGATCTCGCTGCAGCCCTCAAGCGGGGCGCGGAACACGAGGATGCGGCCGAACGCGCCTGGGTCTATCGGCGTGCGATGGACCAGGTGCTTGGCCGCATGGTCGCCTTGATGCAACCAGCAGAGTGAGTCAGCCGATGACGGTGCGCCGCATGCGCACGTAGTCCCAGACGACGAAACGGTCCAGGTCCTCGCCGCCCACGAACAGAACGCGGCCTCCGGTGGCCTCGGCCATCCGGTGGGCGAACTGGACATCCTCCTCGGTCTGCGACCACGATGGCAGCAGGAAGACATTGATCACGATGCCCTCGACCTTGCAGCGCATGGCTTCGCGCATCGTCTCGCGCTCGGTGCGTGGGTCCGGCGGGTAGAGCATCAGGAGATCGCTGCCCTCGAAATGCGCGGTCGGAAGGCCGTCGGTGAGCAGAAAGACCTGACGGTTGGGCGTGTCCTGCGCAGCCAGCACCTGACGTGACAGCGAGAGTGCCCGCTGGATGTTCGTGAAGTGCAGCGGCAGGTCGAACTCGGTCACCTGCGGGTCGGACATGTCGGCGCGCAGGCGGACCACCGGATCGTTGATCGAGACGGGCTTGGGCATCATCTCGATGATCTCGCCCGATGGCCGCAGCTTGGCCAGCGTGTACATCTCGATCGCCTGCAGGAAGTCGCCCGGGTACTCGCTGCGGATCAAGCCATCGAGCGCGAGCGCCATGCGCTTGCAGGCGACGTACTGGCCGCCGTAGCGCATCGAGCCCGACATGTCGAGGATGAGTGCGGTGGCGCATCGAGGCGTTCGTCGCGTGCGGTGCACGACGAGGTCATCCTGCCCGGGGCGTGCCTGGCCCGTGCGAGCCACGGCATTCAGGATCGACTGCGGCACGTCGAGACCCGCCGGTGAATCACCGAACTCGAATGGCCGAACCGATGGAAGCTCGACCGATCCCTCGCGGGACTGGACACCCTCATGACGGCCGCGGCGCGCATCGGCGAGATCAGCGAAGATCGACGACAGCAGATGCCGTTGGTAGGTCCGCAGCGCCTTCGGCGAGGCGCGGTAGCCCTCGGGCGAGCGCTCGAGCCCGGCCTCCTCGGCCATACGCTTGAGGAGCTCATTAACCTGCCGCTGCAGGCGATCAAGGTCGCCCAACTGCTCCTCGGAGGCGAACTCGCTCAGCGCCTCCATGTCGATGATCGCCGGCTTGGCGTTGCGCAGGGCTTCCTCGATCTGCTTGAGCAAGCGGTCGATGCGCGCCAATTCCTCCTTCACGGCTTGCGCACCCGGAACATCCAGGTGCTCGGCTCCGGTGAAGGTGTAGTCAGAGGCCAGCTGCTCGACCGAAAATCGCTCGCGCAACCGGGCGATCGCACGCATGAGCGAGCGCGAGGCCTCGCTGCCATCGGGAATGCGTCGGTAGATGCGCTCGAGCTGCGCGAGTTGGCCATCGGCGAGCGCAAGCGGCAACCGCTCCGCGACCGCAGGTGGGATCTCGACCCTGCGCGCCGCATCGTGGTAGGCGGCCGCAGCCTCCTGCTGCACACGATCGGTCGAGTATCGCTCCAGGATGCGCCGCTTGCGCTCCTCGAGCATCGCCTTGAGCGCGTCCAGGCTCGGTCCGAACCCCTTGATCTGCGAGGGATCCAGGCGGATCGCCTCGGCCAGTTCGCGGTCGGTGAACCGCCGGCGCGTGCCATACGCCAGCATGTGCTCCATCATGGCCTCGGCAGCCGCACCCGACGGCGGCTGGGTGGGCGATGGGTACTCCTCGGGGTTGTACCCAAGGTAGGTGTGCACGATGCCGCCGAGTGGGCCGGCCCGTGGCCGAGGATCGGGGCCCGGATCGCTCACGATCCGGGCACCTCGTACGACACACGCCCGTGGCGCTCGGTCCGCGAGACCTGGTCCGTGGCCCAGAGGCCGGCGAGCACGAACTCAACGCACGATGCGCGCACCGCCTCATTCGCGGAAGCGTTGACCTCGAAGGCTTTCTGCCATGCATCGGGGACCGACGACAGCGCTCGCTCATATGACGCTGACGGCAGCATGTCGCCGACTTCCACGCGCACGCCCGTTGCGAAGGTGCCCGCAATCGCGTCGAGTCCGTGGGACTGGACGTATTCATTGAAGACGCGACCGATGGCTTCGGCCACGATGGCCTCGATCGCCTGGCGCTCGGACATCTGGTGCGAACCCATCAGGTCAAGTTCGAGCTTGCCCACTGCGCTCGCCCCAAGGTGCGAGAGATCGCTGATGCGCGGGACCGCGGGCCGTTCGCCCAGGACGATGCCGCGACGACGCGCATTGGCCACCATCGTGCGATAGTTGGCGATGCCGAAGCGCGCGCTCACGCCGCTCGCCTGATCGACGTAGCGCGAAGTCCGCGCCACGCGTGAGATCTCTTCGCACACTTCTTCCATGAAGGGCGGCACCAACACCGGGTACTCGCCACCCAGGTCCAGGCCCGCTTCTTGGCGGGTGATGGAAATGCCCAGCTCACGCTCGTTCGGATAGTGGGTCTGGATCGTGGAACCGATGCGGTCCTTGAGCTGCGGGATCACCTTGCCGGAACGGTTGTAGGTGCCGGGATTGGCGCTGAACAGCACCAGCACATCCAGCTCAAACCGCACCGGATACCCGCGGATCTGGACATCACGCTCTTCAAGGATGTTGAAGAGCCCGACCTGCACCAGTTCATCAAGGTCCGGCAGTTCATTCATCGCAAAGATGCCGCGGTGCTGGCGCGGGATCAGGCCGAAGTGCAGCGCATCCTCGGCGGCCATCGAGGTGCCGGCGATGAGCTTGGCGGGATCGATCTCGCCGATCACATCCGCGAACTTGGTGCCCGGCGCGAGCCGCTCGGCGTAGCGATCGGATCGATGCCACCAAGCGATCGGTACGTCCGCGGGTGATCGCGATGCGAGGAGTTCGCGCCCCGCGCGGGTGATGGGCGCTTCGGGATCCTCGTGGACCGGGCAGCCGGGCAGGTCGAGGTACGGCAGCCACTCATCGAGGAACCGCGGCAGCAGTCGCATCAGACGGCTCTTGCCTTGGCCCTTCTCGCCAAGGAAGAGCATGTCATGCCCTGCAATGATCGCGTTGGCAACCTCCGGCAGCACGGTGTCGTCGTAACCGACAATGCCCGGGAAGAGCGACCCCGCAGCAGACTCGCCACGCGCAGCGGCCGCGGCAAGCTCACGAACGAAGTTGTCGCGCAGTTCCGCCTTGACCGGGCGTGTTCGCCACCCCGAACGACGGAGATCCTCAAGCGTGCGGATGGCCGGCGGCACAGTGGTGGGTTCGTTGGGCATCGACCACGGCTTCGCAGCCCGGGCATCGTTGGACGCAGGGAAACCGGACGCGGCGCTGCCTAACCTTCAGCCTCGTGACCGGTGCCTACGGACCCATCGCCATCGTCTGGCACCGAACGGACCTGCGCGTTCGTGACCACGCCGCGGTCGCGGCCGCTGCCCAATCGGCACGCGGGCGCGTGGCTGGCGTGATCTGCGTTCCGGAGGACGTCTTCGGAACGGTCGATCTTGGCCGCGGGTTGTCGATCGCTCGAGCGAGCCATCGGCGCGTCGGACACTGGCTGCAGGCGATCGATGGCCTGCGGCACGACTGGCGCACGATCGGATCGGCGCTCTGCGTGCATCGAGGCGCGCCGGAGGAGGTGATCCCTTCGCTCGCCGCCGAGCTTGGTGCGACCGAGGTGCACACCGCGCCATGCCCCGCCCACGATGAACTCGCGCAGAACCGACTGGTGGCGCGTGCGCTCAAGGACCAGGGCGCGCGGCTTGTGATGCACGACGAAACCACGATGATCGCCGCGACCGACCTGCCCTTTGAGATCGAGGAGCTGCCCGAGGTCTTCTCGAACTACCGGCGGTTGGTCGAGCGGTCGTGTCGGACGAGGGAGCCGATAGCGGAGCCGAGTGGCCTGCATGTGTCAGACGATGTTCGTGCGTCGGCGGAAGCCACCGCCACCGCCACGCTGGCCAGCCAGGACTTGGACCAAGCGCGCGCCGCCGCGCTCCAGACCGATCCACGTGCCGGGTGGACGGTCCGTGGCGATCGTGCCGCCGGCCTTGAGCGCCTGCGACAGTGGATCTGGCGGGATGACTGTCTTTCGCGATACAAGGAAACGCGCGATGGGCTGCTCGGCGCTGACTTCTCCTCGCGCCTGTCGACCTGGCTAGCCCTGGGCACGCTCTCCCCGCGTGAGGTGGCGGCCGAGGTCCGGCGCTACGAGCACGAGCGTGTCGCCAACGATTCGACCTACTGGCTCTGGTTCGAGCTGCTCTGGCGCGACTACTTCCATCTGTGGGTGCGGCGTTGGCGGTCACGCGCCTTCAAGGCCAGCGGCATGATGGGACGAACGCCGTGCGGTGCCCCGGACGTGCAGGCCTTCGATCGCTGGCGCACGGGCACGACCGGCGAGCCCTTCGTCGATGCCTGCATGCACGAGTTGGCCGCCACCGGGTGGATGTCCAACCGCGGTCGGCAGAACGCAGCGAGTTGGCTGGCAAAGACCGCCGGCGTGGACTGGCGCTGGGGAGCGTGGTGGTTCGAGAGCCAGCTGCTCGATTACGACGTCGGCCCTAATTGGGGCAACTGGCAGTACGTGGCCGGCGTCGGCAACGATCCGCGCAACCGCACCTTCAACGTGCGCGCCCAGGCCGAGCGCTACGACGCGGATGGCGCGTACCGGCGGGTGTGGGCATAGAGCCACCACAGGTCGATTGAGTCTTCAAGTGGGTTCACTCCCACGTGCGCGGGAAGACACCAACGATTGCACTCAGGTTCGCGATTTCACCACCTGACGACCTTCGAGATCTACAACGAGCCGCGACGGATGACCGAACGACCCCCTGTTGGGCAATCACCGCCAGGCCGCACGCCATCGCGAGAAGGTGGCTTGCTTGGGCGCAGTTCGGGCCAGTTGATGCCACCGGCACCATGTCCATCAGGTGAAACGGCAAGATGGCCGCATCGATTATCGCCAGAACACGCCGTCCCCTCTGACCGGTTCGGGGCGCATTCGGACGGAGGCTCACTGCGGCTGCGCCCGGCGCTCCACGTACGG
Organism: Planctomycetota bacterium; assembly: GCA_018970045.1. Lineage (GTDB taxonomy): Bacteria > Planctomycetota > Phycisphaerae > Phycisphaerales > SM1A02 > SYIB01. The sequence goes on from JAGWXC010000037.1 coordinate 11,751, forward strand.
CTCGGCGCGCTGGTCGAAGTCCTTAGCGAGGTCGTCGATGGCGTCCATCGAGCGGCAGCGCGTGGTCTCTGTGGTCGACCGCATGATCATGCCAACGACCTTGCCGTTGCCATCGACCAACGGCCCGCCGCTGAAACCACCACGGGTCTCCTTGCCGTTGAGCGGCGCGCAGATGACCTCCCGGAGCTTCAGCTCGGTGACGTCGGTTCGCTGTGACGTCTGCGACGCGCTGGGCACGCTCATCCCGCCGCGCTGAACGGCAGGAAAACCCCAGAGCTTGACCTCTGCGTCGCGCTCAACCTTTGCCGCACCAAGAGTCTCCAAGTGCAGCGCGGCCAGGTCCCGTTCGCTGACCTCGAGCAGCGCGATGTCTTGCGATGTATCGACCAGCACCCGCGTCGGCTGCACCGAGAGACCGCCTATCCGGATGCGAGCGGGACCGGGACTAGGCTCGATCTTGTAGCCGTCGACGGTGGCATACACCTTGTCATCGGACTCGTTCGTCGGGTCGTTGCGCTCGGTGATCGACGCGATGTCGGAGGGAAGCTTGACAACGTGCGCGGCCGTGACAAGGAGCACGCGGCCGCCCGTACGGTATGCGAACCCGGTGCCCCACCTGAGGTCCTTGACCTGGACGTTGACCGCCGCCATCCGGCCGCGGACGACATCTCGCGACCGCGTCACGTGGAAGGTCTGCTCGGCAAACACGGGGGTCGCAATCGCCGGCGGTAACTGCCCTGAGGCGGCGGCTGCTCCCGGAGGCGGCTCGCCCACGGAAGGCGCCGAAGCGCTGGCAGCGGCAATCATGATCGCAGCAGCGAGAATCCTTCGGATCACTTCGCACCCCCGGTCGTAAAGACATCAGCCGCGTCGACCGAATCGCTCCACGGCATGCCGAGCACGGCCGATCCGGCCAGCATGGCCCCCCGGTCGAAGATCTTGAGGAGCATCAGGCGCTGCTCGGGTTCCATGTAGCCCTTCGTGTCGATCGTGCGCAGGACGATGCCCCCCCCAACACAGACCACCAGCGCGACCACGAAGAGGGTCATCGGCTCGCAGCGCGGGATACCCTCAAGTTCCGGGTCGATGACCCGCAACTGGTGCTCCGCGGTCATCGTCTCGAGACCATCGCCCAGCGAACTCCATGCCGTGAGCCGCGCAGCGGCAACGTCCCGCGAAAGTGGAACGTCGAACTGCGCAGCGTTGAGGACGCAACCCGCTCGCGCGAGCATCGCGAGGCGATGCGGATGGGGATCCTTCTTCTCGTTCGGCGGCAGGACTTGCGCCGCCGAGATCAGCGCATTCCCCCAGCAGTACTCGCTCATCACGCGCGTGGCAGCATCAGGTGCGGACTGCGTGGCGGCTTCGAAGGAAATCGCAGCACCTGCGAAGTCACCCTCGCCGATCGCGATGCGCCCGCGGTCGATCAACTCGCGCCACTGCCAAGCACCCTGCTTGGCACGCAGCGCCTCAAGCCGCGCCGCGATCTCGCCATCGAGCCGTGCCGGGTCCTCAACGGTAAGCGCGCTCGGAGGCCCAGCGAGGTCCGCGTTTGCGATCGCAAGGTGTGGTGCGCTGAGCGAGACCGCGCAGAGCGCCGCCCCGGCGTTACGCGCTGTCAGGAACCGATGCGCTCTGTCGATGGACATGAGTAATCCCTTTTGGGTGGTCGATCTCCGAGAAGGCCCTCGGCCCCTCGCGAATTCATTGTAGGTCTGGCACTCCGAGCGTCAATCCGATTTTCAACGCCGTGTCAGTTGTCAGGTCACGCCTGCGTCATGGAATGTAGCGGACGCTCCGGCCGAAGCATGCCGTGCTACGTCGCGGCTGCACCTACGTCATCCTCGAGTCCTAAACTGCTACTATGCCAACCCTTCCGAGCGGCCGCGTCCTCGCCATCTCCAAGCAACACATCCTTCCCCCGGGCATCGTGACCTTCAAGTGCCCCGAGGGGCACTTCTGGTTCCAGCAGCTCGACCGCAAGATCTGCCCGCCACCCCTCAAACCCAATGAGGATGTCTTTTGCGACTTCGTACACGCGCGCTGCCCCACCACGCGCAACGAGGCGCTGGAACTCTTGCACGTCCTCGAGCGAACTGGGCCGGGACCGGACGATTTCCACTGGAAGGGCTACACGCTCGCCGACCCCGAGGCGCTCGCCGACCTGACTCCGGAGGACCGAGCCGCATGGGACGCCTGGGTTGCCGAGCCGAAGGCGGCCGCATTCCTCGACGAGGTGATTGCGCAGTGCAAGGTGCAAGCAGAGTCGAACCGCAGCAACCCGGGCTATATGGTGTTCGGCAGCATGCCGCCCGTCGAGCCGAACGAGGGGTGAGCGCGCGGGCTGTTGGCTACGGCAACCACGGCACCGCTGGGCCGGATTCCACCGGCCATCAGAGAGCGTGAACGGCATGCGAGCAATCGATGTCGAGGCTCAGGTGCTCCGCGAGCCGATCCACGACGCCCGCACGATCGCCATACGCTGATGCCATGGAACCTCACAGGGCTCGCACCGGACGATCACAGTTGACATCCGATGACGTGATCACCGCGCTGGAGCTGCTTCGGCATCCCGAGGGTGGTTTCTATCGCGAGACGTTCCGCGCGCCCGACTCGCCGCGCGGAGCCAGCACGTCGATCCTGTTCCTGCTTCCAGCGGGTGAGCAAAGCCGATGGCACCGCGTCGACGCCGACGAGCACTGGCTGTTCCATGACGGCGACCCGATGGAGTTGCTGCTGGCCAACCCTGTGTCGGGCACGCGCACGCGCATCGTGCTGGGCCGGGGCATCGGGGACGGCGATGAGCCGCAAGCCGTCGTGCCACGCGGCTGGTGGCAAGCGGCGCGGCCGCTTGGCGCCTGGACGCTGGTCGGCTGCGTCGTGGCGCCGGCGTTCGAGTTCGCCCACTTCGAGATGGCGCCAGTGGGTTGGGAGCCGGGTGGGGCGTGAGAGTGAGCGGCGAGCCAAGCCGTGCTCATCGTGCCGATCACTCCGGAGCTGCGGCCCATCCTGCAAGCGTCCACCTCGCCGCGCCAAGACAACGCAGAGAGCGCTTGGCTGGCGGTGCGCGATTGCGCCCTGGAACGCAGAACGTGCCGCGTCATCGCGCCGCGCAATCGGTCGTATGCACGCTGCTTCCGTGGAGTAGATTCCGTTCGCACGGGTGTCGCGTACCGGTCGCGACCTCTGTCAATCTCTGGTTGCTTCCGTGAGAGCCTGCGTGACCGCTCCGCTTCCATCATGCGACGATGAACTCGCCCTCGCGCTCCGCGACTCGCTCGCCACGACGCTCGAGCAGCACCTCGAGCGTGGCAGGAGTTCGCGCGATTTCGCGCGACGACTTGGCCTGGATAAGTCGCTCGGCTGGAAGCTGTGGCGAATGAGCACGGCGCCATCGGCCGCAGCGCTGCTGCGGGTGCTTCCGAAGTCGCGCGGCATGCAGACCATGCTCGACGCGGTCCGCGTCCACAGCTCATCGCAGGCGCTTGCCGACCAAGTCGCGCGGCTTGCAAGGGCACTCGTCGCGGCACGAGCGTCGGCCGAGAAGAGGGCCGCGGAATCGGGCCTTGGCGGACCCGCGACGCCGGAGCCGTCGAGGCCACTGGCAAAGGTGCCACGCGCAACCAT
>JAGWXC010000265.1 GCA_018970045.1 Planctomycetota bacterium
ATGCGGTCGCGGAAGGCGCGACCCCAGTAATGGACGTGGCCGATGAGGAAGGATGGGGTGAGGCCGAGTTCGGCCATCTTCGCGAAATGCTCGTCCCAGGCGATGGAACAGTGCTCGATGCGGTGGCGGTGGTCCTTGCGCGGGTTCGCGGCGAGCGCCCGGCCGTAGCATTCGAGCACGAGGTCGATGGCTGCGTCGCCGTTGGCGTGCACGGCAACCTGCCAGCCGGCGTTGTGCGCGCGTGCGATGCCGGCGGCCAGATCATCGGCCGGGAAGCTCAGGATCCCGCGGCTGTCAACGTTGAGGTAACGCTCGCGCTGGTAGCCGGTGTTGCCCTGGTTCGAACCGTCGGCCCAGAACTTGAAGCCGAGCAGGCGGAACCAGTCATCGCCCTGCCCCGGCCTTGCATCGGGGAAGGCGAGCCATTCGTCCATGCGTGTGCCGGTCATCATGGCGCCGATGCGCACGGGCGAGCGGCGGGTCGCACCCAGAGCCGAGAGCAGGCGGAATTCCTCGGTGCCGGCGAAGACGCCGAGGCCTGCGTCGACCAGCATCGTGCAGCCCTTGCGCGCCGCATCGTCGAGCACACCGATCACGGCCGGGATCAGGTTCTGCGGCGTAGCACGCGGGGCGACCTTGAGGAACGGCGCATAGCTGGCTGCACCGGCAAGCACGCCCGTCAGCCGGCCATCGGGGCCCTTCACGTATTTTCCGCCGGCGCCAGGGTCGGGTGTGTCCTCGGTCACGCCGGCCCGCTCGATGGCGAGCGAGTTCACATAAGCCAGATGTCCCGACGCGTTGAGCATGAAGACGGGATGGCCGGGCGCCACGCGGTCGAGATCATGGCGGGTGATGTTGGCGTTGCCCTTGCACAGAGAGGGGTCGAAGCCACGGGCCATGATCCACTCGCCCGGCTTTGTCCTTGCAGCGGCTGCGGCGAGCGCCTGCATGACGCTGTCGATGGTCTCGCAGGTCATCGGCCGCGCATCGACGAATGATGACAGCACGGCGCCCATCACGATGTGGACGTGAGGATCGATGAAGCCTGGCAGGATCGTCCCGCCCTTCGCGTCGATGACCTCGGTGCCGGTGCCCTTCAGCGCCGTGACCTCGCCCCGGCTGCCCACGGCCACGATGCGGCCGCGGCTGATGGCGATGGCCTCGGCCACGGGCTGGGCGGGGTTCATGGTGCGGATGGTTCCACCGAGGATGATCTTGTCGGGCTCGGCCGCCGGGCGGCGCGCGTGGGTCGCCGGCGTGGCGGGCAGAGCCTGGAACCGGGCGCGCTGCCTTGCGCTCCCGCGCGCAAAAAGCCCCTGGATGGGCGGCGCGCAACACAGGCAGGCGGGTTCGGTCATGCGTGGCAGGCTCCGGGAACGGGCGGGCAGACTATCGCGGCTTGAGCCGTTCGGCCAGACCCTGTAAGTGCAAGGGCAACAAGCAAAAACAGCCTTTGCGAGGACCACGCCCATGAGTACCGCCTCCCAGTTGCCGCCCGGCTTTCCTGCCATGCCCGTCGAGCAGGCCCACAAGCTCCTTGTCTCGGCTCCGGCCTCGCCATTCGAGATCGAGGAAAAGGTGATCCGCGGCGTCAAGATCAAGACATGGAAGAATGCGCCGCCGTCGCTTGCGGCGGTGTTCGAGATGAGCCGGCCGTTCGGCGAACGTGTCTATCTTGTCAACGAGGACGAGCGGGTCACGTTCGATGCCCATCGCAGGGCGGTTGCGAAGCTCGCGCACCAGCTGATTGCCGATGGCGTGAAGAAGGGCGACCGGATCGCCATCATCATGCGCAACCTGCCGGAGTGGTCGGTGGCGTTCTGGGCCGCCGTTCACGCAGGGGCGATCGTCACGCCGCTCAACGCGTGGTGGACGGGACCGGAGCTTGAATATGGCCTGATGGACTCGGGCACGAAGATCGCGATCGCGGATGCCGAGCGCTGGGAGCGGCTGCGCGAGCATGCCGGCAACTGCCCCGACCTCAAGCGGGTCTATGTCTCGCGCTCGAGCGAGGAGATCGCCGATCCGCGCGTGAGCCGCCTTGAGGACGTGATCGGCAGCCCGATGAGCTGGGCATCGCTGCCCGATGCGCCTCTGCCGGCGATCAGCTTCGATCCCGAGGATGATGTCACGATCTTCTATACCTCGGGCACGACCGGCAAGCCCAAGGGTGCGGTGATCACGCACCGAAACATCGTGTCGAACTTCTTCAACGCGATGTGCGCGCAGGCGCGCTCGTTCCTGCGCCGGGGTGAGATGCCGCCCGCGCCGGATCCGACGGTGCAGAAGGCGACGCTGATCTCGGTCCCGCTGTTCCATGCGACGGGCTGCTTTGCGATCATGATGCCGGCCGTCATGGCGGGCTCGAAGATTGTCATGCAGCGCAAATGGAACGCCGACCAGGCACTTGAGCTGATCGAGCGCGAGCGCATCACGACCGCCGGCGGCGTGCCCACGATCGCGTGGC
>JAGWXC010000038.1 GCA_018970045.1 Planctomycetota bacterium
GATCAACCATGGCTTCCACCGCCGCGCCGACAACGAATCGGACCCAGTTTGCCTTTGCCTTCAGCACCACGTTCTGGAAGCGCCCGAGTTCCGACTCGGCCCTCTGTACGACGTCCTGATGTTCCCGAAGGATCGACTCCCAATCGCCGAACTCGACCTCTGCGATGCGGAACTCCCACTTGATCGGATCGTCATCCTGCAACTGGTCGACTTGTACACGCGTCGCGAGATGGAATTGGTGCTTGTCAGCGCCCGCGGGCCACGACTCGATCAAGGCGACCAGCAGTGCCCTTGAGGCAATCGTGATGCGGCTGTCGGCTTGTCCAGCGGCAGCGCAGAGATCGAGCGATTCACGAAGGGCGGAAACGGCTCGGGCCTTCAGCTCCTTGGATTCGGCATGCGTGGGTGACATGATCGCCTGAAGTCGAAGCGCTTGAGCCTCGCACTGCAGCAATGCTGCCATCTCCATGGGCCACGCATGGGTCATCTTTGCTGCAATGATGGGTTGCTTCACAGCTTGGATCAGATAGAGGCTTCGCGCTCCATCGCCTGCGATCAACGCTGCATCGGCGAGGATCCTGGCGAGTCGAAGTCGCCACTCTCCGTCCTCGATCATGAAGCCGGGCCACCCGCCAGCAGTGACGGCTTCAGTCACCGAGCCGATGAAGTCTCGATCAGCGCGAGACATCGACCTTGATGTCATGCCATCGATGACGAGTGCGATCGTCTTGATGGTTGCGTTGGCCCGATCAGCCTCGCGGCTCGCATTGATGGCCTGTTGGGTCGCTACAGCGGCTCCCAGGATGAGCGCCAGGAGCGAAGCAACCCCACAGACGACCGCAATGCGATGCCGTCGATACAACAAGCCCAGCGCATAGGAGAGGCCGGGTTCACGAGCCTGCACGAGGTCGCCAGCAGCGGCTCGTCGAAGATCGTCTGCCAGATCCGACGCTGACTGATAGCGAAGGTTGGGATCGGGCATGGTCGCCCGGCTGATGACGGCATCGACGTCACCGCGAAGTTGGCGCTGCAACGACTGGGGCGAGGAGGCAGAACGTTGTCTGGCAGCACGCGCAGCACCGGATGGATCCAGCTTGCGGTGATTGGTGACCAGCGCGGATGGCCGCAGCGGCATTCCATGGACGATTGGACCGGTTGCACGCACGCCCGACAGCACCTCGGCGGCAAGCACCCCGAGCGCGTAGACATCGCTGCGCGTGTCGGCGCGCGGATCGATCTCGCTGCGTTGCTCGGGCGCCATGTAGGCCGGCGTGCCAAGGCGACGTGCATCGACGGTGCGGGTCTGCAGGCCATCGGTCTCATCGATCGCACGGGCGATGCCGAAGTCGATCACGCGCGGCGTTCGGCGGCCATCGGGCCCGGTCACCAGCAGGATGTTGCCGGGCTTGAGATCGCGGTGCACGATGCCCTGCACGTGGGCCGCGTGCACACCGTCGCAGGCCTCGGCGAGGATCCGCAGTCGTTCGGGCAGGGAGAGTTCGGCATCGTCGCAGCCTGCCGCGAGCGGCTCGCCCTCAAGGAGGGGCATGGCAAACCACGGGCGCCCATCGTCCGTGGTGCCGGCATCGAGGATCGGCGCCACGTTGGGATGGTCGATGCGGGCGAGCGCCGTTTGCTCGAGGGCGAAGCGTCGCAGGACATCGGCCGAGGCAAGCCCCGCCTTGAGCACCTTGACGGCGACGCGCCGCCGGATGGGGGCTCGCTGCACCGCCAGATGCACGACGCCGTAGCCGCCCTCGCCGATGGTCCCAAGAAGACGGAAGTTGCCGCAGTCGCCGCGGGTCGCCGTGATGGCGTCGTCGAGTTCCGCACCGAGCGAGCGCAGCGCTGCATCGATGGCAGCCTGATCGCCATCATCAGGATCGTGGAGCCGCAGCCTAGGCTCACCCATGGCGCGACTTCACCGTGCGGGCCAGCGCCGCTCGGCCGGATTCGAGTTCGCGATACGCGGTGCGCTCACTGATGCCCACCAGCTCGGCCACGCGCGGCAGCGGGATGCCGCCCACCACGTGCAAAGTCAGCACTTCCATCGCGCGCGGGTGATCCTCGGCCACGATGGCCATGGCATCGAGCAGCACCGATGGATCGATGGGTGCATCGGCGTTGCCTTGCTCGTTCGCCCTTGATCGACTGCCGAGGTCGAACGCGATCGACGGATCATCGATGGATCTGGTCTTGCGGCCGCCGCCGCGCTTGAGCCGCAAGCGAGCCTTGGCATGGTCGGCCAGCACGCGCGCCATGAAGACCGTGGCCAGCCCGCGCAGGTGTTCCTCGGATTTCGGTTTCTCGCGCTGCTGGATCAGGCGCATGACGCTCTCGGCGACGAGCGAGGTCGGGCTCATGCGTTCGGGAACCGCTCGTGCGCGCAGCGCCCGGGTTGCCAGGCGCCGAAGCGTGGCGTAGTGCTCCTCGATGAGTTCGGCGAATGGTGAGGCCTTGGCCATGGTGGGGTGAGGGCCGTACGGTGACCCCCGGGATCTTCACGCGACGGACCCGCTGCATTCTGCCAGCAGTGCCTGACTGATGAAAGGCCGGAGACATCCATCGAACTCAAGCCGTGATCAGGAGCCGACTTGTGCGGGGCCGCCGCTCACTCATCCGTCTCGCGCAGCTTGGCGAGCACGGTGAAGTCCTCGAGCGTGGTGGTGTCCTGGCGGACCTCGTTGCCGGCGGCGATGTCGCGAAGCAGCCGACGCATGATCTTGCCGCTGCGGGTCTTCGGCAGGGCCTGCGTGAAGCGGATCATGTCGGGCTTCGCGATCGCGCCGATCTCATGCCCCACGTGTTCCTGCAGCTCCTTGCGCAGGGCATCGCCGGCCCGATCGGTGTGCCCGGGCCCGAGCGTGACGAACGCCGCGATGCCGGTGCCCTTGATCTCGTGCGGCATGCCGACGACGGCGGCCTCGACGACGGCTTCGTGCGCCACCAGCGCGCTCTCGACTTCCATCGTGCCGAGGCGGTGCCCCGAGACGTTGATCACGTCATCGATGCGGCCCATGATCCAGAAGTAGCCGCGCTCATCGCGGCGGGCACCGTCGCCAGCCACGTACATGCCGGGGACCTTCGACCAGTAGGTGTCGATGAAGCGCTGGCGATCCCCGTGGATTCCGCGCAGCATCGCCGGCCATGGCTTGCGGATGACCAGCAGCCCGCCGGCGTTGGCCGGCAGTTCTTCGCCGCGCTCGTTCACGATGGCAGCATCGATGCCGAACATGGGCAGCGTGCAGGAGCCCGGCACGGTGGGGGTGGCGCCGGGCAGCGGCGTGATGATGTGGCCACCGGTCTCGGTCTGCCACATCGTGTCGACGATCGGGCAGCGTTCACCGCCGATGGTGCGGTGGTACCACATCCACGCCTCGGGATTGATCGGTTCGCCCACGGTGCCCAGCAGCCGAAGGCTCGACAGGTCGTGCTTGGCCGGGTGTGCATCGCCCCACTTCATGAAGGCGCGGATCGCCGTGGGCGCGGTGTAGAAGTGCGTGACGCGGTGACGCTCGACGATCGACCAGAAGCGATCCTCCGCGGGCGCATTGGGCGCGCCCTCGTACATGAGCGTGGGCACGCGGTTGGGCAGGAGCCCGTAGACGATGTAGCTGTGCCCGGTGATCCACCCGATGTCGGCGGTGCAGAAGTAGACTTGGCCGGTGCCCGGCCGCAGGTCGAAGGTCATGCGCGCCGTGAACGCCGTGAAGATCGAGTACCCGGCGGTCGTGTGGCGGATGCCTTTGGGCTTGCCGGTCGAGCCACTGGTGTAGAGCAGGAAGAGCAGGTCCTCGCTCGCCATCGGTTCGCAGGGGCAGTCGGTCGATTGAACGGCCACGAGCTCATGCCACCAGTGGTCGCGCCCGGCGTGCATCGGCACGCCCTGGCCGGTGCGGCGCAGCACGATGACGTGCTCGACCGACGGCGCGCCCTTGCAGGCTTCGTCGACGTTCGCCTTGAGCGGCACGATGGAGCCACGGCGCCACGCGCCATCGCAGGTGATGATGACGCGGCTCTGCGCATCGGCGACGCGGTCGATGATCGCCGGCGCGGCGAACCCGCCGAAGATCACGCTGTGCGCCGCGCCGATGCGCGCACAGGCGAGCACGGCGATCGCGAGTTCGGGCACCATGCCCATGTAGAGCGTGACGACATCGCCCTTGCGCACGCCGAGTGAGCGCAGCGCGTTGGCCAAGCGGGCGGTCTCGTCCTGCAGCTGCCTGTAGGTGAGGTGGCGCACGGCGTGGCCGTGGCGCGCGGAGAGGGCGCGGTCGCCTGCACCGAAGCCCGCCCCGTCGTCGCGCGCGGCATCGGCGTGCCACCCGGGCTCGCCTTCCCAGATGATCGCGACCTCGTCGCCATGCCCGGCGTTGACCTGGCGGTCGATGCAGTTGTGGCAGGCGTTGATCGTGCCGCCGTCGAACCAGCGTGCGTCGGGGCACTGCCAGTCCAGGACCTTCGTGAAGGGCGTGAACCAGTCGAAGCCGCGGGCCACCTCGCCCCAGAAGCCCTCGGGGTCCTGGATCGACCGGGTCCAGAGCGCGCGGTACTCATCGAGGCTCGCCACATGGGGGCGCCCGCCGGCGGCGCGCAGGAACGCCTCGCTGGGTGGAAAGACCCGCGATTCACTGAGTCCGCTGCTGATCTCCTGGCTCATGCAGCAGAGGGTAGCGCGGGGATTCACCGTGCCGCGTGGGCGCTGGCCGCCGCGAGCGCAGCGTCGATCTTGGTTGGATCCTTGCCGCCGGCCTGCGCCACGTCGGGCTTGCCGCCGCCACCGCCGCCGCAGGCGACCGCAGCGACCTTGACCCATTCGCCGGCCTTCAGGCCCTTGTCGATCCACGCCTTCGGGCACGCGGCCACGATGGCGACCTTGCCGGCAGCATCGTCAACGCCCATCAGCATGACCGGGCAGTCGGCGAGCGACGCCTTGGCGCAATCAAGCGCCGCCAGCAGCGCCTGGCCATCGCCGGAATCGAGGCGCGCCACCATCGGCCCGCCCGGATGCCGAGCGATGAGCTCACGGACCTGCGCCACGGCCTGCTCGCGCTCGACCTTCTCGTTGGCCTTGCGGCTTTCCTTCACGCGCTCGCGCAGCGCTTCGATCATCGGCGCGATCGATGCGCGATCGCTCGCGCCCAGCCCCAGGGAGCCTTCGAGCTTCACGATCTCGTTGACTTCGGCGGCGAGCGCGGCCGCATCCAGGCGTGAGGCCTGCACGCAGCGCTCGACGAGCGACTGCGCCGCCACGCGCGACGCCTTGGCCGCCGCGCCGGTGAGGGCGAACACGCGACGGACACCGGCCGCCAGCGCACCTTCGCTGGCCAGCACGAAGTCCAGCAGGTCCGCGGTGTTCGCGACATGCGTGCCGCCGCAGAACTCCGTGCTCTGCATGCGCCACGCGGCGTCGCCGGGGGCGGCCAGCAGGGCATCGACCGGAGCGCCGATGCTCACCACGCGCACGGGATCCGGGTAGCGCTCGCCGAAGACGGCACGGACACCCTGCACCGCGCGGGCCGCGTCGAGCGGCGCCGTCTGCGCATGCACGGCCAGTCCCTGATCGATGCACGCACGCACGCGGTCCTCGACCTGCTTGACCTGCTCGGGTGTGAGCGCCTTGCGTGCGGCGTAGTCGAACCGCAGCCGATCCTGCGCCACGAGCGAGCCGCGCTGCTCGACGTCGTCGCCGGCCACCTCGCGCAACGCAAGGTTCAGGAGGTGCGTGCCGGTGTGGTTCTGCGCCAGCGCAGCTCGGCGGTGTGCGGCGATCTGCACCGTGATGTCGTCGTTCACGCGCAGCGTGCCGCTGGTGGCGCGACCAATGTGCAGCACGTAGCCGCCCATCGACTGGGCATCGCGCACGTCGAAGGCGCCGTCGTTGGCGCCGTGGATCGATCCGTGGTCGCCCTCCTGGCCGCCGCTCTCGGCGTAGAACGGCGTGCGGTCGAGCACCAGTGCGCAGTCGTGGCTGCCGGTGGCCTGCACGAAGTCGCGACCGTCCCAGATCGCGCGGATCCGTGCGGTCATCGGCTTCGGTGCGTACTTCGCGGCGTCATCGGTCTGTGCCACGCCGAGCGTGGCGAGCTTCGCGATCGCATCGGGCGGGAAGTGCAGCGCTTCGTCGCCGCCTGCGCCGCGGCGGCTGGTCTCGCGGGCCTCCTCCATCAGGCGTTCGTAGCCCGCCGTGTCGACGGCAAGCCCGCGCTCCTCAGCCATGATCTGCGTGAGGTCGATGGGGAAGCCCCAGGTGTCGTGCAGGCGGAACGCATCGGCGGCGGCGATCATCACCGGCTTCGAGGCCTTGGCGCGTTCAGCAGCCTCGCCGAAGAGGGCCAGGCCGCGGTCGAGCGTGCGGCCAAAGGTCTCTTCCTCGTCGCGAATGATGTCGGCGGCTGCGCCCCACTTCGTCGCGATCTCGGGGAAGGCCTCGCCCAGCGTGGCGGCGACGGCCGGAACGAGACGGTAGATGAAGGGATCCTTGCGACCGAGCGTCTGGCGGCCATGGCGGGCCGCACGGCGCAGGATGCGGCGCAGCACGTAGTTGCGGCCTTCGTTGCCGGGGCCCGCGCCATCGCACGCGGCAACCGTGAGGCAGCGCACGTGGTCGGCGATCACGCGGTACGCGATGTCCACATGGTCGGTGAGCACGCCACCGTAGGCGCGTGCACCGGTCTCGCCGCGGATCGCATCGAAGATCGGCGACCACAGGTCAGTGTCGTAGTTGGAGCGCTTGCCTTGGATCACGCTCACCAGGCGCTCGAGGCCCATGCCCGTGTCGACGTGCTTCGCCGGCAGCGGCTTGAGCGAACCATCGGGCTCGCGGTTGAACTGGATGAACACGTGGTTCCAGATCTCGAGCACATCGGGATCGCCGGAGTTCACCAGCGCCGCGGCATCACGGCCGCCGATGCGGTCGAAGTGGATCTCGCTGCAGGGGCCGCACGGTCCCTGGTCGCCCATCTCCCAGAAGTTGTCCTTCATGTTGCCCGGCAGCACGCGGCTGGGCGGCAGGAACTGGCACCACAGCGCTCGGGCTTCCTCGTCGGGCTCGAGCCCGGCCTTGGGGTTGCCGCCGAAGTAGGTCGCGTAGAGCCGGTCGGCCGGCAGGCCGTAGACGCGAGTGAGCAGGTCCCAGCCCCACTCGATCGACTCCTTCTTGAAGTAGTCGCCGAAGGACCAGTTCCCGAGCATCTCGAAGAACGTGTGGTGGTAGACGTCCTTGCCCACGTCCTCGAGGTCGTTGTGCTTGCCGCCGGCGCGGATGCACTTCTGGGTGTTGACCGCGCGCGTGTAGGGGCGCGAGCCGCGACCAAGGAAGACATCCTTGAACTGGTTCATCCCCGCATTGGTGAAGAGCAGCGTCGGATCGTCGTAGGGGACGACCGGGCTCGAGGGGGCGAACGTGTGGCCGGCCTTCTGGACGAAGAAGTCGATGTAGGCCTTGCGGATCTCGGAGGCGCGCATGGGGAGGGGAGTGTAGAAGCGGTGGACTGGCCCGCTTCGTACACTCGCGCTATGCGGCGTCCCTTCGTCGGTGGCAACTGGAAGATGAACACCGGTGCGGAGTCAGCGCCCGCGCTCGCGGCTGCGACCGTGTCCGATGTTGGTGATGCGGCTCGGGGGTGCGATGTGGTCGTCTTCCCGCCATCGTGCTTCCTGATCCCCGTGCGCTCGGCGCTCGGCGATGCGGCGGTGGGGCTGGGTGCGCAGGATGTCAGCAGCGAAGCCAACGGCGCCCACACCGGCGACATCAGTGCCGAAATGCTGAAGGAGATCGGCGCGACGTGGTCGATTATTGGCCATTCGGAGCGACGCCGGGATCACGGCGAGAGCGATCAGATCGTGGCGCAGAAGCTCGAGATGGCCCTCGAGAGTGGGCTTCGGGCTGTGCTCTGCGTGGGGGAAACGCTCGACGAGCGCAAGGCCGGGCAGGCCCATCAAGTCACGGCGCGGCAACTTCGTGCGGCGTGTGCATCGATCCGTGCTGAGCAAATGCACGACGTGGTGATCGCTTATGAGCCAGTCTGGGCGATCGGTACGGGCGTGAGCGCCACGCCCCAGGATGCGGCCGAGGCGCATCGAATGATCCGACGCGAACTCGGGATCCTGTATTCTCCGGAACTCGCCCAAGCGGTGCGCATCGTCTATGGCGGATCCCTGAACGCGGCCAATGCGGCTGCGATCCTTGCGGACCCCGGCATCGATGGTGGCCTGATCGGTGGCGCCAGCCTGAAGGCCGGCGACTTCGCGCAGGTGGTTCGGACCGCGGCGGCTCGGGGGCAACCCCAAGGAAGGCACTGACTGATGGACTGGCTCTTCGGCATCCTCCTGCTTCTCTTCATCTTCGTGAGCATCGCCATGGTCCTGGTGATCCTGGTGCAGCGCCCCCAAGGCGGTGGCCTGTCGCAGGCCTTCGGCGGCGGCTCCGGCGGCACGGAGAGCGTGTTCGGTGGTCGCACCGGCGACGCGCTCACGGTCACCACGGTGAGCTGCTTCGTCGTGTGGCTCGTGCTCGCGCTCGGGCTGAACGCGCTGTCGAACACGCGCAAGATGGCTGCTGCTGAACCCACGGTTCCCGAAGCGGGAGCCGCGCCGGCAACGGATACGCCGGCCACGACGCCCGCCACGTTGACGCCGGTGCCTGCACCGACGCCAACGCCGGCACCCGCACCGACTCCTGCGCCTGCGAATGAAGCGCCGGCCACCACGCCGGTTGCGCCTGCTCCTCAGGCCGCCCCAGCAACGGACACGCCCGCCGCAGCGCCCGCGCCCGCCGCTGAGCCGGCCCCAGCGCCTGCACCGACTCCCGCGGCTGAACCCGCGCCGACCCCGGCGCCCGCCACGCCGTAACTCTGGATTCATCGCATGATCCGCTCGATGACCGGCTTCGGCGTGGCCTCGGCAGACGCCGAGGGCGGCTCGTTCAGCGTCGAAGTCCGCAGCGTCAACAACAAGTTCTTCAAGGCCACCATGCGCGTGCCCGATGCCTTGGGTGCGCTCGAAGGCGATCTTGAGGCCCAGCTCGGCAAGCGCATCTCGCGCGGCAGCGTGATGGTCACCGTGCGCGTGGCCGAGAGCGCCGCCGATCGCGTCGGTCGCATCGATGGCGCAGCGCTTGAGGCGTACATGGCGCAGCTGCGCGCCGTGCTCCCGGCCGAGCAGGTGGCGCGACTGGATCCATCGGCGCTGCTCGAGCTGCCGGGCGTGGTCGTCACCGTCGGCGCACAGGACCGCGCCGAGCGCGCGCGCGCCGTGCTCACCAAACTGTTGGACCAGGCCTGCGACCGGTTGCTGGCGATGCGGGCGACCGAGGGCCAGGCGCTCGCCGCCACGCTGGCTGAGTTCGGCGTCACGGTCCGTGCACGGCTTGCCGAGATCGCGGAGCGATCGCCGCAGGTCGTCCAGGCCTATCAGGAGCGCCTGCGCACGCGCATGGCCACGCTCCTCGCTGAAGCGGGTGCCTCGGTCCGCGAAGAGGACATCATCCGCGAGGTGGCCGTTTTCGCAGAGCGCAGCGACATCGCCGAGGAAGTGAATCGCCTCGGCGGTCACCTCGATCAGTTCGCGCGGCTCATCTCGCCGCAGCACGCCGAGCCCGCGGGGCGAACGCTCGACTTCCTCGCGCAGGAGATGTTGCGCGAGGCGAACACCATCGCGAGCAAGTCCAGTGACGTCGAGATCAGCCGCAGGATCGTGGAGATCAAGGCGTGCATCGACCGGATCAAGGAGCAGGCGCAGAATGCCGAGTGACGCGCGGGCGTCCTTCAGTACAAGCGAGATCATCCGGGTGCTCGAAGTCTTCGGGATCGGAGGTCTGAAGTCGCTCGCCGACCTGCCGGCCGGTTCGCGCAAGGCAGCCAAGCTCGTCGCCACGTGCGTGAACGGCAGCTACCTCCTCAAGCGCCGCGAACTGCAGGGTGCGGGCCTCGAGCGCATCCGATACGCGAGTGAAGTCCATCGCCATGCGATGAAGCAGGGTGTGCCTTGTGCGCCGTTGATGACGACCGCCGAGGATGAGCCTTTCCTCATCGAGGGGCCGTACATCTACGAGGTGCAGGGGTTCGTCAAGGGACATCGCTTCACGCATCGGCATGACCAGACCATGGCCGTGGGTGCGGCCTTGGCGAAGCTGCATGATGCACTCGCGGGCTTCACGGCCAGCGATGCGGCGCCCGCCTCGAACTACTGCCGCAACGCGTCCGTGCCCGCGGCGCTGCGGAAGATCGAGTCCAAGGCGGCGGGGCCCGCCGAGCGGGAGGTGTGCGCTGCGCTCCTTGCGCGATACGAACGCGCGGCCAGCCACCAGTGGCCCGAGCTCGCCGGCGTCACGCACTCCGACTACCACCCCGGCAACGTGCTGCTCGACGGCGCCCAGGTGGTCGCCATCATCGACTTTGACTCGGCGCGCGTAGCGCCGATCGTGAGCGACCTGGCCAACGCCGCGCTGCAGTTCGGCCTGTCGCCCTGGTCCGGCAGCGACCCGTCCCGCTGGGAGCCGCGCTTCAACGAGCACTGCCTGCGCGCAATCGTGCGCGGCTATCGCAGCGTGCGCAAGCCGCCCAAGGGCACGTCCGCATCGATCGCCCCACTCATGATTCAGGCCGCGATCGCGGAAGTGGTGGCGCCGGTGGCGCGCAAGGGCGCTTTTGGCCACATCGATGGGCGCGCCATGCTGGAGTTCGTGGACCGCAAGACGCAGTGGATCGAGGAAGCCGCGGCCGGAATCGCTACCTTGTGCGGGTGATGCACGCCCTCCTGGTCGTTGTCCTGAGTTGCGCCGCATCGGCGCAGGATGCAGCCAAGCCGCTGCCGGGGGATGCGTTCGGCCGCCAGCAGGGCGTGGTCGATGAGCGCGCCCGCGAGGATGCGCGTGAGCTCGAGCGGGATGCCGAGGTGCTCCGCGCGCTCGCGCAAGCACAGGCCATGCGCCAAGGCGGCATCGTGCTGGGTCCCGGCGTCCGCACGGCGGATGACGCGAATCTCTCGCTCGCCCGCGCGACGGTCGGTCGCGATGCGCCTCGCGCCGCGGAACTTCCCAGCGGGCTTCGTGCCATCGTGACGCGCATGGATGATCCGGCGTGGTCGGTGCGCGAGGCGGCATCCAAGGAAGCATCGAGCGGCACATGGACCATGCAGGAGCTCCGGAAGGCGCTCGACGAACCCTCGCTTTCGCTTGAGCAGCGATCACGGCTTGAGGAGGCACTCTGGCAGCGGTGGGAGTCGAAGCCCCGTGGCGCCATCGGGATCACGATGGGGCAGGGGCTCGGCGGCGTGCTCGTGACCCAGGTCCACGAGGGTTTCCCGGCATCACGCGTGCTGCGCGTGGGCGACGTCATCGAGGCGATCGATGGAGTGCCCACGCCCAACAACGATGGGCTGGTCGCTGTCGTGCAACGCCGAGGGCCGGGCGAGCGGTTGCGGCTCTCGGTCGTTCGCGGTGGCCCAGGAGCCGGTGCAGCGGTGGCGGCACAGCAGCCTGCGAAGCCCGAGCGGCTCGAACTCGATGTCGAGCTCGGCGACTTCGCGGCACTCGAGCGCACGAATCCTCGCAACGCGCTTCGGCCCGCCAGTCGGCGAAACGCCTTTGACACGGTCATGCGTGAAGAGCGGGAGGTGTCCTCGCTGCAGCTCATGCCTGTCGAGCCTGGCCTGCCGCCCGGCTTCGTGGGGAGCACAGTCGTGGCCGGCGGTCGTCAGCCTGCCGGAACCAGCGTGAACCCGAAGATGGCCATCAACCAGCTCCGCAACACGCTTGAAGCCACAACCGACGAGAAGGTGCGCGCGCTGCTGGAAGCGCAGATCGAGCATCTTGAGCAGGTGCTTCGGGATGGCCAACGGCAGGGTGGATTCGGCACACCGTCGAAGCCGCAGAGGCCGGTGCCGATCGTGCCGAAGCCTGAGCCTGTTCAGCCAAAGCCCGAGTAGGGGCGTGCCGGAGTGGCCCCGCCACACGCTGTGCCCCGAAGATCACCGTGCGGGGGGCTGGCGATGGCAACTCAGCGCGATCTGAGGATCACCGTGCGCGGCCTCTGGATCACAGCGCGCCGAGCGGGTTCTTGAAGTGCGCGTCTTGCACGGGGACCACCACCTCCAGCACTTTCTGCAGCACGTTGGCCGGCGAGCCGATCGCATCGACCTCGCGGATGATCGACTCTGGGTAGCAGGCGAGCACCGGGCGCGTCTCGCGCTCGTAGACCTCGAAGCGACGGCGGATGACCTTTTCATCGGCGTCGTCGATGCGGTTTTCCTTCAGTGCGCGGCGGCGCATGCGGGCGACCATCTTGTCGACATCGCGGCAGACGAGGTGGATCACGTGCAGCACGTTGATGTACTGCTCCATCTCCTTCGCCTGCGTCACGTTGCGCGGAATGCCGTCGAGCACCAGCAAGTCCTCGTGAGGCTTGTAGAGGCTCAGCACCGTCTGGGCATGGATGTTCTGCCGCCACATCTCGATCGTGAGGTGATCCGGCACCAGCTCGCCGCGGCTGGAGTACTGCAGGAACTGCTTGCCGAGGTCGCTCGTCATGTCGAGCGCACGGAACACATCACCGCAGGCTTGGTGAAAGAAGCCGGGGATGTGGCCGAGGATCTTGCCTTGCGTGCCCTTGCCGGCGCCGGGAGCGCCGAAGAGCAGGATCGTCTTGTAGCGGTGAGGCATGGGCGGGATCGTAGCCATGGCGCACGGATCGTTGGTCACGATTCGCGGGCCCGTGCGTTGGCCCGATAGGCTCCTCTGATGACCAGGACGACCGACATGCCATCCGGGTGGAGCTTGCCTCGTTCCGCGTGGGTCATGCGTGGTGCGGCTGCCTCGGGCGGCACGCTGGCCCAGCGGCTCATGGCCGCGCGGGGGATCAGCGTTTCCGAGCAGGATCGGTATCTCAAGGCGGGCTTGGGCGACCTGCGGCCCGCGCGCGAGTTGCCCGGGGCCACCGATGCCGCGGCCCTCATCCTGGATCACGTTCGTGCCGGTCGGCGCATGGTGGTGCTCGGCGACTACGACGTCGACGGCACGGCAGCCGCCGCCACCCTGCGCCATGCCCTGCGGGCGATCGCGCCGGGGGTCGATCTGATCATCGAGATCCCGCACCGAGCGGATGGCTACGGCCTGACCGACGATGCGGTCGCGCGCGTGCTGGCGCACCGGCCGGCACTGGTCATCACCGTCGATTGCGGCATCACCGCCGTGGCGCAGGTCGCCGCGCTCCGCGCTGCGGGCGCTGCGGTGGCTGTGCTGGATCACCATGCCTTGCGATCCGATGGCGTGCTTCCCCCCGCTTCGGTCATCGCGCATCCGCAGCGGCCAGATGGCCACTACGGCAATCCCGATCTCTGCGCGTGCGCGGTCACGTGGAAGGTCTGCTGCGAACTCATGCGCCTGCATGCCGGCGAGAGCATGAACGGGGAACTCCGCAAGCAGTTGGCGCAGCTCCTGCCGCTGGCGGCGATCGCCAGCGTGGCTGATGTCATTCCCATTCACGGCGAAACGCGCATCATCATCCGGCAGGGGCTTGAGTGGTTCCGGTCCACCGATCTGCCCGGGCTCCGGGTGATCGCCGAGCGCATCGCCGATGTCGGCGCTTCCAGCAGCAAGGTCAACAGCCAGGGCGTGGCGTTTGGCATCGCGCCAGTCCTCAATGCCGCCGGCCGCATGGGCCATGCGGGCATCTGTGCCGAGCTGCTTGGGCTCTCGGCCGGCGAGCCGCGGGCTCGCGAGCGGGCGTCGGCCATCATCGATGAGCTCACCAAGCTCAATGTCGAACGCCGCATGGTGCAGGAGAAGGTCAGTGATCAGGTGCTGGCGATGGTCAAGCGCGATGGGCTCGACCAGGGTGATCCGACCGCAGTCGTCCTCGCCAACGCCGATTGGCCGCACGCGCTCGTGGGCATCGTGGCCGCCAAGGTCATCGAGCGCACCGGGCGGCCAGCCCTGCTGGGGCATGTGCAGCCCGATGGCCGCGTCAAGTGCAGCGGTCGCTCCGTGGCTGGTTGGGACATCGGCGCGGCGATCGGTCGCTGCGGCGAGTGGCTCGAGTCAGGCGGCGGTCACCCCATGGCTGCGGGCGCCACGGTCCGTGCGGGTGCGTTCGATGCGTTCGCCGCGGCACTCCGTGACGATGCTGCGTCGGCACTCGCCGGGCGATCGCTCAAGCCATCGTTGCCGTGGGATGCGATCGCCAGCGTTGGCGAAGTCGACTGCAACGCGATTGATGCGCTCCAGGCCTGCGGTCCCTTCGGCCAAGCCAATCCCACGCCGGCCTTCCTGTTCCAGGGCTGTCGCCTCGCTGCTGATGCCGGGCACATGAAGCCTGGCAGCCCCCACCTTCGAGTGCCGATCGCGCAAGATGGCGCGCGCATCGATGCGGTGTGGTTCGGTGCCGGCGACCTGGCCACGCGCCTGCGCCGTGGCGTGCCGTGCGATGTGCTTGCTGAGGCCAACATCAATGCGTGGAACGGGCGTCGCACGCCCCAGCTCGTCATTCGTGACATCAAACTGGCGTAATGGCCAGCCGGTCGCCGCGCGCGACCGTGCGTGCAGCGAGCTTGGCGCATGCGGTATCGCAGCATGCAGCCAGCGGCGAGAGCTCGATGGTGCAGTCCGGTGAGCCGTCGGCGGAGCGGGGGATCGCCCAGCCCGCGGCCGCGAGCCAACGTGCGGCGCGAGCGCTCTGCGCGGCGATGCTGGTGGCGGGGCTGTCGTCGCCGTCGGCGTTCTTGATCGGGGCGAACTCCTCGGCCCGGTCGGTCTCGAGGACCACGCTCGAGCGCGCCATCGGGATCGCATCGAAGACGAAGGTCTCCATCTTGATCGCGTTGGGTGAGGTGGGCTCCACGCGAGTGCCGTCGTCGCCGACGTGCGGCACCTTCTTGCGCGCCTTGTGCAGCGGCAGCGCCAGGCCGTGTGCGGTCAGGCGCTCCACGAACTCGCGCGACAGCATGTGGATCGCGATGCTCCCGGCGTCGAAGCGAAGCCGGCCGGAACCATCGCGCTCGGCAGCGAGCGCGGCCGGCAGGTCGCTGTACTCGACAACCATCGTGCGGCCGCCGGAGACGCAGAACACGCCGACCTTCTCGGCGGCATCGCGCTTGGCGACCATCTTGCTCGTCATCTCGCCGCTCGAGTCAGGGTGCGCGGCGTGCACGCCGACGAAGCGTGGATCGACCGCGTGCACGAGCGGGTTGTCGACCTGGAAGTAGCTGATGTGCTCGATGCCGTGCGCGCGCATGTGATCGAGCGCGCCGGAGTGGCGCAGGGCGCGCAACGAACCGCCGTGGCCATCGGGATTCACCGCGATCTCGTCGGTCTCGGCCAGGAGCAGCTT
>JAGWXC010000266.1 GCA_018970045.1 Planctomycetota bacterium
GGCAGGCTGGGAGTTCTGGATCGATCGCGGCGGCACGTTCACCGACGTGATCGGCGCAGGCCCGCAGGGCGAACTCGTCGTGCGCAAGGTGCCCTCGGTCACTAGGGGCGAAGAGCGTGACCCAGGATTGACGGCTGCGCTGTCTATTCTGCGTGACGCCGGCGTCGCACCTGATTCGATCCGCGCGCTGAAAGTCGGTACCACCGTGGTGACCAACGCCCTGCTACAACGGCGGGGCAGCCGCGTGTTGTGGGTGACGACTCGTGGCTTCGCCGATGCGCTAGTGATCGGCAACCAGTCGCGCCCGGATATCTTTGACTGCCAGATTCGACGGCCCATGCCACAGCATGCCGAGGTTCTGGAGCTCGACGAGCGCATCACCGCGACGGGCGAGGTGCTTCGGGCGCCGGATGCGTTCTACACGCAGACCGGCCTGCGCGCGGCGCGCGAGCGCGGCTGCGACGCCGTCGCTATCGTCCTCATGCATGGCTGGCGCCACACGGCGCACGAACGAACCGTGGCGCAGTGGGCACGTGAACTCGGCTTTGCGAGCGTCGTGACCTCGCACGAGGTGTTGCCGCTGCCGCGGTTTGTGACCCGAGGCGAGAGCACCGTCTTCGATGCCTACCTCGATGCGCGTCTGCGCGAGTACGTGCAGACGCTCGCCGACCAACTTGCCGCCGAGGCCCGCACGGCAACGCTGCAGTTCATGCAAAGTTCGGGCGGACTCATCGACACGACGGGATTTCGCGCGCTCGGCAGCGTTCTGTCGGGTCCGGCGGGCGGTTTGATCGGTCTTGCGCAGGTCGGTCGCCGGGCAGGCATCGGACAATTGATCGGCTTCGACATGGGCGGCACATCCACCGACGTATCGGTGTTCGATCAGGGCTTTGCGCGGCGCTTCGAGCACGTATTGCAGGGACATCGGATCGCCACGCCCATGCTCGATGTGCACACCATTGCGGCCGGTGGCGGCTCGATCCTGAGCCGTGAGTGGGCACGCGATCGCGTCGGCCCCGACTCGGCGGGTGCAGACCCCGGCCCCGCCTGCTACGGCCGCGGTGGACCCGCCACGCTGACCGACGTCCAGGCGATCCTCGGTCGGCTCTCGCCCGATTCGATGCCGCGCGTATTCGGCCCCTCGCGCGAGGCACCAATCGATGTCGAGGCCGCGCGAGCGGCACTGCAGAAGATCGACCCGACGGCACCGCTCGAGTCACTGGCGGCAGGCTTCCTGGACGTCGCTGTTCAGGCGATGGCCAATGCAATCCGCCACGTCAGCGTCCGTCAGGGCATCGACCCGGCAGGCTTCACACTGGTGGCATTCGGTGGCGCGGCGGGACAGCACGCCTGTCGAGTGGCCGCGGCGGCGGGTCTCGACGCTGTGCTCATTCATCCCCTCGCCAGCGTGCTGTCCGCTTATGGCATCGGTGTCGCCGAACCGCAAACTGTGCGCCGAATCGGCATCGATCTGCCGCTC
This sequence comes from Planctomycetota bacterium, assembly GCA_018970045.1. Taxonomy (GTDB): domain Bacteria; phylum Planctomycetota; class Phycisphaerae; order Phycisphaerales; family SM1A02; genus SYIB01. The sequence goes on from JAGWXC010000266.1 coordinate 1,481, forward strand.
GATGAGCACGGCTGGACTCAGGCGCAAGCACGGTTCAGCGAGCTCGTCGACGAGGCCTGTAGCGCTCTCGGTACACCACCGAGTCGCGTGCAGCGCATTGTCGAGGTGCGTGACGGCCACGCGGAAACCTCGCTCGATGCGCACGGCGAGACGCTCGAGGCACTGCGCCGGAATTTCCTTGACGCACATCGCAAGCGCTACGGCTATGCGCCTGCCCAGAGTGGACTGCAGCTGGCGGCACTGCGAGTTGAAGCCACAGGCGCCCCAACGAATCGCGATCCGTCGGTACGCTTTGCCATGCCGCCATCCGCCGCGCGCACGGCCCGCGTATGGTTCGACGGCTGGCAGGAGGTACCGGTGCTGCCCGCCGCGTCACTCGAGCACTGCGTGCAAGGACCGCTGCTGCTTGTTGAACCGAACTCGACCTTCGTGCTCGAGCCCGGCTGGGAAGTCGCCCCTGCGCAAGGTGGCGCGCTGCTCGCCCGGCGCAGCCACGCTTCGCGCGACGGACAGCAACGCGCCGTCGATGACCCGGCGCAGGTCGAGATCTTCGATGGCCTGTTCATGCATATCGCCACGCAGATGGGCGAGGTGCTGCGTCGCACCGCGCAGTCAGTCAACATCAAGGAACGCCTGGATTTTTCCTGCGCGATCTTCGATGCCCGCGGCGGCTTGGTAGCCAATGCCCCGCACATGCCCGTACACCTCGGGTCGATGGGCGCCACGGTCGAAGCACTGCTTGCCGAGCACGGCAGCGAGCTTCGGGCTGGAGATGCCTGGCTCGTAAACTCGCCGAGCCATGGCGGCACGCACCTGCCGGACATGACCGTGGTCAGCCCGGTGCATCTGCACGGTACCGAGACGCCCGCTTTCTTCGTCGCATCTCGCGCCCACCATGCCGACATCGGCGGCATCACGCCGGGCTCGATGCCGCCTTTCAGCCGCACGCTCGCTGAAGAGGGCGCCGT
>JAGWXC010000039.1 GCA_018970045.1 Planctomycetota bacterium
GCGCGCGCGGAGCCGGGTGCAGCGCGCGCGTCCGCGCGGCCGGAACCCGAGGTCGCGGGAGGACGAGCGCCAAGACTGCTGCGGCGCGTCCGCGCAGCCGGAACCCGAGGTCGCGGGAGGACGAGCGCCAAGACTGCTGCGGCGCGTCCGCGCAGCCGGAACCCGAGGCCGCGGGAGGACGAGCGCCAAGACTGCTGCGGCGCGTCCGCGCAGCCGGAACCCGAGGTCGTGGCAGGACGAGCGCGAGATCCCTCCGCGAACCCCGTCGCGCAAAATACTCCTCGTTGACATCACTCCGAAGTCACATTCGGGGATCGAGTTTGCAGGATTCGCGGATCAGAGGCTCGCCGCGCGATCCGGCGCAGCGCCTTCGGTCATCTGGTCGCCGAGCAGTTCCTGCAGCACCACCGTCGCGAATGCGCCCGCGGGCAGATCGAACGCCACGCGGATGTAGGGCCCGTGCTCGTCGAATCCACCCTCGCACTGCGGGTTCGTCACCGGCACGCGCAATGGGCGGCGCGTCCCGGTGGGCGCGAGCGGCCCCTCGGCGAAGACCGCGTGATCGATCCCGAAGTCAGCGCATGCGGCGCGCTCGATCTCGCCCGGCACGCCCTCTGCCGGAGCGAAGTCGCGCCCCGGCATCAGCCCGCTTGGGGAGAGTTCGAAGGCGTGCAATCGTGGCAGCACGTCGGATCCAGCTTCGAGCATGGAAGCGTCGATGCGGAACGATCGCCCGCTGCGGTGGTGGTAGGCGCGATCGCCGTCGAGCAGCGTGCCCAGCGTGCCTGCTTCGAGGCGGCGCAGCACGGTCCGATTGAAGATCGCTGATTGCAGCGCGGCGATCCAGAAGTCGCGCACGATGCTCCCGCCCGACAGCACGGCATGCTCCGCCGACTTGCCGGCGATCAGTGCACGAAGCGCCGATCGTTCGGCATGATCGTTCCTGCCCCACTGCTCGAGCGCAGCGGCGAGTTCGCCCCGCACGAATGCCTCGCGCCGCTCCTGCTGTCGCTCGGGGAAGGCCGACCCGCGAAGGCCGAGCAGTTCCTCCAGCGCATCCTCCCAACGTCCTTGAAGCACCTGCAGCCCCATGACGTGGTTGTTGCCACGGTAGCCGAAGCGCTGCGGCCCATAGAAGTCCGGCACGCCGATCCGTGCCAGCTCCTTGAGGCGCGACCACACCACGGTGGCCTTCAGTGGATCGAGGCCTCGGACCCGAATCGCGAACCGATTGCCCGCGAGGTGCCCGCGCCGCAGCTTGTTGGCATGGCGCGTCATCCACAGCAGCATCACCTGTGGATGATTCAGCTGTACGGCGGCCGGCTCGCGCCCGGGCAGGTGGATGCTGACTGTCTGGCGGGTCACGGCGCGGCGATCCTTCATGCCGGCAAAGCCGATCGCTGATGCGGGCACATGGAAGTGCTTCGACAGGATGGCCACCAATTCCACGTGCTGCACGTCTTGCTTCTGCACGCCGACGTACACATGTTCACCCTCGCCGCTGGGTTCGTAGAGCGGCAGCTCCTCGACCAGGAAATCTTCTGGCCGTTCCTTGATGCGGCCGCCAAGCGTGCCGGCGGGGAGCAATCCGCGCGCAGGCAGCGGAGACGGGAGCGAGAGCGGTGACGATGCGGATGAGGATGACCGAACGGACGATGGTGCAGACGACTGTGCAGGTGACGGTGCGGACGACGGCGCGGGCGCGGAAAGCCGAGCGTGAGCTTCAGCGCTCGGCTCATGGTTCATGATTCGCTCGCCCACGGCGATGCCAAGATGCACGAGATGGGCGCGCATCTGCGCAGCAGTGTGCCCCTCATGATCGACTTGGTACGCCTGCCATCCAGCTCGGCGCGCGCCCTCGCAGTTCTCCGCAAGATCGTCAAAGAGCAGGATCCGTTCGGCGGGCAGGCCGAGCACCTCGGCGGCATGCGCATAGATGGCGGGTTCGGGCTTGGCCAGCAGCACCTCGTGCGAAGCGAGTCGGTGCTGCAGGCGGCTCAGGGCGGGGAACTCGCGAAGCATCCGCTCCCAGTGCAGGCCGTTGGTGTTCGAGAGGCAGCCGGTCACGACGCCGAGTGCGTGAAGGTCGTCAATCAGTTCCACCGTGCCTTGATAGGGAGCATCGACGATCGACTCGAGCAGGGCGCGGCCGACCGAAGCCGGCGCGTCTGGGTCGAGCGTCGATGCCCAGATCGCCGAGCAGGCCTCCAGGGTCTGGTCGCCTCGTTGCCACGCATCCAGAGCTGCGCTCCGCTTCGCGCGCATGAGCGGCTCGAGCGATCGTGGCGTCGGCACGACGTCGACGGCCGCGCACTGTGCCGTCCACTCGCGGCGGATGCGCACCAGCACGCCGCCGAGGTCGAACATCACCGCATCGATCGCGCGCTCAGGCATGGCGACTGTTGTACCTCGCGCGGCTGCACGCGATACGCCGTCGGCACGAACCAGTCCATGTGCCACGAACGTGAACGGGGCAGGAGCGCGTGCTCCTGCCCCATGGTGTGTGCGTGTTGACTCAGCGTCGGCGGCGCGAGTTCAGCAGCGAGCCGCCGAACATCAGCACGATCGCCCCTGGTGCCGGCACATCCGGGACATCCGGCCCGTCAGGACCATCAGGCCCGTCGGGGTTGTCTGGCCAGTCGGGGCCATCACCCGGACCGCCATCGGGCGGGTTCGGATTCGGGTTGTCTGGGTCCTCTGGGTCGGGTCCATCGGGCCAGTCTGGACCATCCGGGTCGGTTGGATCGGGCGGATTGGTTGGTCCATCCGGATCCTCCGGATCCTCCGGATCGTCAGGATCCTCTGGATCATCGGGATCGTCTGGATCTTCAGGCAGATCTGGATCGATCGTGATGATCGGCGGGAACTGGGGACGCGGTCGAAGCGGGTTGGTGTTCGGCTGGGACGACTGGTTCAGCGGGGATTCGCCTCGCGCCGGCCGACCGCGCGCCGCGGTCGAGGCAAAGCTGATCTCGCTGAATTCGAAGCCTGCACCTTCGCCCACGCTGGCGAACGTCGGATTGCTGCCGGAGATGAATCGGCAAGCGAAGATGCCGCCGGCACCCGCATCCTGGAACGGCCCGCGACCAGCGAAGGCCACGCCGTCCCCGTTGAGGCGACCATCAGCGAGCGCGCCAACAGTCAACGGGGCGGTGATCTGGAGCCCAATGACGGGCGCATCCACGGCGACACCAAACTCAGTCAGGTCAAAGGGAATCGCCACCACGGGCATGACACGCCCATTGAATGAAACGTCCGCACCAACGGCCCATGTTGCAATCTTCTCCGCATCAAGCGTGATGGACGTTTCGGCGTACTTCGGATTGGCGAGGGTTCCGCCGATCAAGACCCGGATCACCGAGCCAACCGCAGGGGCGGGGCCAGCCAGAATGACCTCGGGGTACGCATCGAATCCTGAAGCGTCATCGAAGATGGGCGACACCAGGATCGAGTACTCCAGCGCCGTGACGCCGACGCCGCGAACGCCGTAGTAGACGTTGGGGCTGGCCATGGCGGCACCGGGCGTGATCGACGCGTCCAGGTCTTCGCGGCCATCGGCAATGGCCGTGGTCAGCAGCAGGCCGCTCGCGGAGACGCCATCCTCAGGATTCACGCTGACCCATGACCCATCGGGCAGCTGCAACTTGATCAGTCGCTCCGCTGCGGCTTCGGTCGCGCCGAACGACACAGGCCGATCACCGATCCTGCGCTCGGCGATGATGCCATTCTCATCGACTGGCGGCGGTGGCTGGTCGGACGTTGGCGCTTGGGGGCGCGTGATGAGATCGGCGGGAGCCCGCTCGCTCACCGACATCGCCAACGCCACAGCGGCGCCCAAGCACGAGGCCAGGCGCCACGACGTGGCGACGCGAATCATTCGTTGTTCCATACCCTCTCTCCCTCCGCACGGGCGGTGCGCCCGGACGTCCTCTACCGTCGGTTACGCAGGGGGGCTCCACAAGTTGCAGTGAAGGGATTCTTTCACGCGATTTGGATTATCCAGACGCGGCGGCCGCTCGCCGTTCGGCACGTCGGCGCCGAAAGAACGACCTGAGCTCCTGCGCGCACGGCCCGCGCAGGACGCCGCCCACCACGGGGCATCGGTGGTTCAGCCGGGTGTCCTGCGGCACATTCATCAGGCTGCCGCACGCCCCGGCCTTGGGGTCGCTCGCCCCGAACACGATGCGGGCCATGCGTGCGTTGACCAGGGCACCCGCGCACATGCTGCAAGGTTCGAGGGTCACCGCGATGGAGCAGCCGATGAGTCTCCATGATCCCAAGCGCTCGCCAGCTTGGCGCATCGCCACGACTTCCGCGTGGCCGGTTGGATCGGTGGAGGCCTCACGATTGTTCGCGGCCTCGCCGAGCACCGTGCCATCGCGGTAGACGACCGCGCCCACGGGAATCTCGCCCGCTGCAGCGGCCGATCGCGCGAGCTCGAGTGCCCGCCGCATCATGCGCAGATCAGTCACGGTGGTGCCCGGGGGCAAGCGGCGCCGACGCCGCCTGATCCTGAAGTGGTGGCCGCGCATCAGCGTTCGTTGGAGCGATGGTTGTCATCGCCCCGATCGAGCCCGACCAGACCACGCGTCACCGCGCCTCGGGCCACGCGGCTCGCCGGCGCGAAGACCAAGAGCAGGATGCCAAGCTCGTACAGGAGGTACAGCGGCCCGGTCAGCAGCACGAGGCTGAGCATGTCGCCCGGACCCACGATGGCGGCCACCACCAAGGCGCCGAAGAACGCGAACTTTCGCCAGCGGCGAAGCATCGGTGCGTCGACGAGTCCCATCCATCCCAGGAGCAGCGTGACGACCGGGACTTGGAAGCTCAGCGCGGTGCCCAGGGCGAGCATGATGATCAGGCTGATGTAGTTGGACAGGTGGTAGACCTGCATCAGCGTTCCCGGGCGGACCATGGGCAGCGACAGGATCTCGGCCTGCGTTCCTGACTCCCCGTACGGCACCGCCACGCGCACGGTGTGCTCAGTCGTGTTGACCCACGAGCTGCCGGGGGCCGGCGATGCCGGATCGGCGGCCAGGAGCGGCAGCGTGGGACCGACCGCCTCGCTCGCCGGGGTCACCTCCACGAGCGTCGGGATGTTGCCGCTCATGGCGATCAGGCCCCGCAGCATGAGCGGCAGGATCGCGAAGTACATCAGCGCCAGACCGCACGCCGCCAGCACCGTGCTGAGCGGCACGAGGAAGTGCGCAAATCGGCGCTCGTGCGCGTAGAGGCCAGGAGCAATGAACCGCCAGGCTTGGTAGAGCACCCATGGCAGGCTGACGAGGATCGCGCCGATCAGCGACAGCTTCATGTCAACGGCGAGCGACTCGATCGGCGACATGACCTGGAGCTGGGCGGGCAAGCCCTCCTCGCGGAGCGCTTCGAGCACTGGATCGGTGAGGATGGCCCTGATCTGGGGCGCCACGAAGAACAGCCCGATCGCCAGCGGCAGCGGCACGAGCGCAGCCAGGAAGAGCCGCTTGCGCAGTTCTTCCAGGTGATCGCCGAAGCTCATCACCGCATCGTCGGGCTCGCGTTGGTCCAAGGGCACGAAGGGATCCTACGACGCCGCGTCGGTCGCACCCGGCGCCGGCAGGCCGAAGAAGGAGCGTGCGTTGCGGTCGAGGATCGCCTCGAGATCGGCCACGCCCAGTCCTCTCAAGGCAGCGATGGCGCGCGCCGTGTGCACGACGAAGGCCGGTTCGCATGGGCGCACCGATCGCACCGGCTCCGGCGAGAGGAAGGGGGCGTCGGTCTCGACCATCATGCGATCGAGGGGCACCATGGCGATCGCCTCGCGAAGGGCCGGTGCGTTGCGGTACGTCGCCACGCCGGTGAAGGAAACGCTGGCGCCGAACTCCAGCAGCATCTGCATCTCGCGCGGTCCCGCGGTGAAGCAGTGGAAGACGAAGCGCTCTGGCGGCAGCCCGCTGGCGTGCAGGACCGGGATGAGGTCATCGAACGCATCGCGGCAATGGATGATGACGGGCTTGGCCAAGCCTTCCGCGGTCCACTCGACGATGTGGGCGAGGTGGTCATCCAGGGCCGCACGTTGCCGCTCGAGCGGGGGCTCCTGATGAAAACGGTCCAAGCCGAGTTCGCCCCAGGCCACGCAGCGCGGATCGGTGCCGCAGGCCTTCATCTCGGACCAGTCGTTGGGATCGTCGCAGTGCAGGGGATGCAGGCCAGCCGAGAACCACACCGAGGGGTGGGCGTTCGCGACCCGCCTGCACGCGGCGGCATCCGGACTGGAGGTGCTGATCGTGATGACCTGACGGACCCCAGCCGACGCCGCGCTCGCCATGACCTCGTCGACCCGGTCGATGAACTGGGGAAAGGTCAGGTGGCAGTGGGTGTCGATCACGGGACGAGGCTAACGGCGGGGGTCTGGTTCGCCCAATAACGTCCTATAATAATCAACAGAACGTGCTTCAGGCTTCCCTTGCCTTGACTCTCCCGGGCGGGGGCACCTAACCTATGGGATCCTCTTCGTGAAAGTTTTCACAAAGAGGTTCTACCCATGAGCCGATTCCTGTTCCCCCGTTGGTCGAACGCCGTCCTGCCCCTCGTGGCTGTGGGCGGCGCGATCGCACCGCTCTACATCGTCTTCCTCATCGCGTACGCCTGGAGTCCCAAGACGATCGAGGTTGGCTACAAGCCCACCCAGCCGGTCCCGTACAGCCACGCGCTGCACGTTGGCCAGCTCGGCCTCGACTGCCGGTACTGCCACACGACCGTGGACCGCGCCGCACACGCGAGCGTGCCGGCCACGCAGACGTGCATGAACTGCCACACGCAGGTTCAGAAGGACAGCCCGAAGTTGAAGCCGGTCCGCGAGAGCTACGCCAGTGGGCTTTCGGTGCTGTGGACGCGCGTGCACGACCTGCCGGATTACTCGTACTTCGACCACAGCGCCCACGTGAACCGCGGCGTGTCGTGCGTCGAATGCCACGGCCGCGTCGACCAGATGGAAGTCGTGCAGAAGGCTGCGCCGATGAGCATGGGCTGGTGCCTCGAGTGCCACCGCAATCCCACCGACAACCTGCGTCCGCTCGATCGCATCACCCAGCTGTCGTGGGACCAGCGCACCGAGATGACGGCCGAGGAGCGCGAGGCGCTCAAGAAGCTCTATCACATCAGTCCGAGCGAGAACTGCTCGACCTGCCACCGCTGACAGCGCTTTCCGCGCCTCACCACGAACCACCAAGAGCCGACCACACCATGGATCAGACGACCAGCAGCACCTGCGAGACCCGCGCCGCCGAAGCGCCTTCGGCCCCAGTCCCCACGGGCCGCGCCCACTGGCGCAGCGTCGAGGAATTGCAGCAGACCCCGGAGTTCCGCAGCTTCCTTGACCGCGAGTTCCCCGAGGGCGCCAGCGAGGCTTCCGAGGAGGACCGTCGCCAGTTCATCAAGGTGATGGGTGCGAGCTTCGCGCTTGCCGGCGTGGCGAGCAGCGGCTGCCTGCGTTGGCCTGAGACCAAGATCGTGCCGGCCGCGCGCGGCCAGGAAAACCGTGTCGCCGGCCACCCCGTGGCGTTCGCCACCTGCCTGCAGGTCGATGGCGTCGCCGTGCCCGCGATGGCCACGAGCTACGAAGGCCGACCGATCAAGCTTGATGGCAACGAGCGCCATCCTTCCGCGAGCGGTGGCTCGTCGGCGATGACGCAGGCGCGCATCCTCGAGCTCTACGACCCGGATCGCCTTCGCGCGACCACCCAGAAGGGCGCTCCGTCGAGCCTCCCTGAATTCGATGGCTGGTGGGCAACGCACGCGAATGCGCTTCGCGCCAAGCAGGGCGAGGGCCTCGCGATCCTCTCCGAGGCGATCGGCGGCGACGTCCACGCTCGCGCGCTCGAACTCGTCGGCAAGGCCTTCCCCAAGGCGCGCGTCTACGTGCACGCGCCCGCCGGCCAGATGCACGAGCAGGCGGGCACCGCGATCGCCTTCGGCGCGGCCAAGCGCGTGCTCCCCGATTTCGGCAAGGCCAAGGTGGTGGTCTCGTTCGGCAGCGATTTCTTGGCCGATCACCCCGCGAGCGTTCGCTTCGCCGGTGATTACGCGAAGGGGCGTCGGCTCGATTCGACCGATCCCAAGCAGCAGCAGCTCACCCGCCTCTACTGCATCGAGAGCCGCCTGAGCCTCACCGGCATGAATGCCGACGAGCGCATCGCGGTGAAGCCATCGCAGGTCCAGGCGATCGCTGCCATGGTGGCCGATCGACTCGGCGCCGTGCCCGGTTGCGCGACCGCTGCCGAGGCCAAGCTCGACGAGCAGGGCATGAAGGTGGTCGAGGCCCTGCTGAAGGACTTGAAGGAAGCCGGCACCCGGGCCCTCGTCGTGGCCGGACCGACCCAGCCTGCTGCCGTGCACGCGATCGCTTGCGCGATCAACCAGAAGCTCGGTGGTGCGGGCACCACGGTCACCTACATCCCCGCCCCGGCTGCGGCTCCTGGCATCACGGAGTTCGCGCGCGATGCGGCCTCGATCGACACGCTCGTCGTGCTCGGCGGCAACCCCGCTTACGACGCGCCTGCATCGCTCGGCGTGGCGGCGCTCATCGCCAAGATTCCCAACGTGGTCCGCCTGGCGTACCGCAACGACGAGTCGTCGGTGGCCTGCGCGCACGGTTGGGTCATTGCCGCTGCACACCCGCTCGAGTGCTGGGGCGACGGGGCTGCCTGGGACGGCACACTCTCGATCCAGCAGCCCTTGATCATGCCGATGATGGGCGCCGAAGCCGGCGGCCTGTCAGCCGTCGAGCTGTTGCTGCGCGTGGCTGGGCACGAACCGCGCACCGGGTACGACTTCACGCGGCAGGTCTATGCGCGCAAGAGCGGTCTCGCGGGAACGGACTTCGACGTGGCGTGGCGTGCCGCGCTGAGCGAAGGCTGGTGGCCGGGCACGAACGCGAAGAGCCAGTCGGCCCTCGCGGTCGACGCGGCGAAGGTCGCCGCGTCGCCGGTGAGCACGGCCGGTGAGGTTGAACTCTGCCTCTTCTTCGATTCGAAGGTGCACGACGGCCGCTTCGCGAACCTGGGTTGGATGCAGGAGCTGCCTGACGTGGTCACCAAGATCACGTGGGACAACGCGCTGCTCATGTCGCCCGCGATGGCGACCTCGATGGGCCTCAAGGCCGCGAGCATGGTTCGCGTGAAGACAGCTGCCGGTTCGGTGGTCGCTGCGGTCTGGGTGCTGCCGGGCCACGCCGAAGGTTGCGTGTCGCTTGCGCTCGGCTACGGCCGCACGGCAGCGGCGGGGCGGCTCGCCGAAGGCTGCGGCTTCGATGGCTACGCGGTCATGGTGCCGGGCGCCTTCAGCAGCGCCTGCGAACTCACGAAGGAATCGGGCACCTACGAATTCGCCCACACGCAGGATCACGGCGCGATCAATCCGTTCGATGCCACCGTCTCCGCGCTCAAGCCCAACGTGCCCGCCGACGGTGTGGCCGAGCGTCTTGGCGGCCTCGTGCGCGAAGCGACGCTGGGCGAGTATCGCGATCACCCCGACTTCGCCAAGCACCGCGTGCACGTCGTGCATCGCCTGTCGCTCTGGGAAGAGTCGAACCTCGACGGCGCCAAGTTCCGCTGGGCGATGAGCGTGGACCTGGGCACCTGCACCGGCTGCAGTGCCTGCGTCACCGCGTGCCAGGCCGAGAACAACATCCCGATCGTCGGCAAGGCGATGGTCAAGCGCGGGCGCGAGATGCACTGGATGCGCATCGACCGCTACTTCAAGGGACCGCAGGGCTCGCCCACCGGCTACGCCGTGCAGCCGGTCACCTGCATGCAGTGCGAGAACGCGCCGTGCGAGCAGGTCTGCCCGGTCGCCGCGACCGTGCACGACGAGGACGGGCTGAACTCGATGGTCTACAACCGCTGCATCGGCACGCGCTACTGCAGCAACAACTGCCCGTACAAGGTGCGTCGCTTCAACTTCTTCAACTACCACAAGCGCACGCCGGACCGCCAGGAAGGCATCCTGAAGACCCAGCCCGAGTACTACATCAGCGAGGGCCCCGACCGCTGGTTGCAGCTGCAGTTCAACCCCGATGTCACCGTGCGCATCCGCGGCGTCATGGAGAAGTGCACCTTCTGCGTGCAGCGCATCAACCGCGCCCGCATCGAAGCGAAGAACGAGTGGGCCCGCAAGGGCGGCTCGGCGGGCAGCCCCGACTGGAAGGTCGCTGACGGCACCATCGTGACGGCCTGCCAGCAGGCGTGCCCGAGCGGCGCGATCGTCTTCGGCGACCTGAACGATCCCAACAGCAAGGTCTCGCGACTGCACCGCCAGCCGACGAGCTACCAGATGCTCGAGGAACTCAACACCAAGACCCGCCTGCGCTACGTCGCGCGCGTGACCAACCCGGCCATCGAGCGCCCCGCGGCGAACGACGGCCACGGCCACGGTACGCACGGCCACGATGCGCATGACAAGGAGCACTCATGAGCGCGTCGTCGTCGTCGATGCAGGGGCACACCGTGCCGGCCAGCGGCATGGACAACACCATCGAATCCCCCGGCCAGCGCGCACCGCTGGTGCTGGGGACCGGTGACTTCCACACGGTGACCAACCAGGTCTGCCGCGTGACCGAGCACCCGAGCGTGCCGATGGCGTGGTACGTCGCCTTCGGCGTGTCGCTCATGCTGCTCGGCGCGCTGGGCGTGGCGGTCAACTACCTCATCTTCACGGGCGTCGGCGTCTGGGGCCTCAACAACCCCGTGATGTGGGCGTTCGACATCACCAACTTCGTGTTCTGGGTCGGCATCGGCCACGCCGGCACCCTGATCAGCGCGATCCTCTTCCTGTTCCGCCAGAAGTGGCGCACGGGCATCAACCGCTTCGCAGAGGCGATGACGATCTTCGCGGTCATCTGCGCGGGGATCTTCCCGGGCATCCACGTCGGTCGCGTGTGGTTCGCGTACTGGCTCTTCCCGATCCCGAACCAGATGGAGATGTGGCCGCAGTTCCGCAGCCCGCTGCTCTGGGACGTCTTCGCGGTGAGCACCTACTTCACCGTGTCGCTGGTCTTCTGGTACATCGGCCTGATCCCCGACCTGGCCACGCTGCGTGACCGCGCCAAGGGCACCATCCAGCAGTTCGCCTACGGCCTCTTCGCGCTCGGCTGGCGCGGCAGCGCCCGCCACTGGCACCGCTACGAGGTGGCGTACCTGCTGCTGGCCGCGCTGGCCACCCCGCTGGTGCTTTCGGTGCACTCCGTCGTGTCGTTCGACTTCGCCGTGAGCCAGCTGCCCGGATGGCACACCACGATCTTCCCGCCGTACTTCGTCGCCGGCGCCATCTTCAGCGGCTTCGCGATGGTGGTGACCCTGGCCGTGCCGGCCCGCGAGCTCTTCGGGCTCAAGGACCTGATCACGATGCGCCACCTCGACAACATGAACAAGGTCATCCTGGTGACCGGGTGCATGGTCGGCTACGCGTACTCGATGGAGTTCTTCATCGCCTGGTACTCGGGCGCCCCGTACGAGCAGTTCACGTTCATCAACCGCGCCTTCGGCCAGTACTGGTGGGCGTACTGGATCATGGTGAGCTGCAACGTGATCACCCCGCAGCTCTTCTGGTTCAAGAAGGTCCGCACGAGCATCCCCGCGATGTTCGTCCTGAGCCTCTTCGTGAACGTGGGCATGTGGTTCGAGCGCTACGTGATCATCGTGAGCAGCTTGGCGAATGACTTCCTGCCCACGAGCTGGGACGAGTTCATCCCCACTTGGGTGGACATCGCCACCATGCTCGGTGCGTTCGGCCTCTTCGGCGTGCTGTTCCTGCTGTTCTGCCGCTACCTGCCGATGATCGCCATCGCCGAAGTGAAGAGCGTGATGCCCGAGGCCAATCCCCACTGGGAGGGCTACGCCAAGGGCCACGGCCATCAGCCCCATGGCGGTCAGGCCCACGGCGGTGCACCCGCGGGTGCCGCACCGGCCTTCCAGGATCCCCGTCCCGGCCAGCCCTGAAGCCACCAGACGAGAACCACAGACATGACGACGTTCGCGACACCATCATCGACCACGGCCCCGGCCTCGACGGAGACCTCCGTCGCGCAGACCTGGGGACTCGTGGCACGCTTCGCCAACCCGGCTGAGCTCATGCATGCCGCAGAGGCCGTGCGCAAGTCCGGCTACCGCTACTGGGACTGCCACTCGCCGTTCCCGATCCACGGGATCGATCACGCGATGGGCATCAGCCGCACCATCCTGCCGGTGGTCGTCTTCGGCGCCGGCGCCGCGGGCTGCACGGCGGGTTTCCTGCTGCAGTCCTTCACGAATTCGTTCGACTTCAGCATCTGGGCCCTGGTCTGGGTCACGGGCTACCCGTTCCTGATCAGCGGCAAGCCGCTGCTCTCGTTCCCTGCGTTCGTGCCGGTCATGTTCGAGCTGACCATCCTGCTGAGCGCACTCACCGCGGCCTTCGGCATGCTGGCCTTCAACCAGCTGCCCGAGCTCTACCACCCGCTCCTCAAGCACCCCGGTTTCGGCCGTGCGACCGATGACCGCTTCTTCATCTCGATCGAGGCGCGCGACCCGCAGTTCCTGCGCTCGAAGACGGGCGAGTTCCTGAAGTCGCTGGGCGCCTCCAGCGTGGAGGTGGTCGAGTCATGATCCAGATGCCCCCCAAGATCTTCTTCTACCTCGGCATCGTCGCTGCCTGCGCAGCGCTGATCCCGCCGGTGCTGGCGGTCCAGTCGCGCAACACCACCAGCGAGAAGCCGCCGCTGCATGCCTTCCTCGACATGGACGTGCAGCCGAAGTTCAAGCCGCAGACCGAATCGGCGCTCTTCGCCGATGGTCGCTCGGCGCGCCCGCAGCCGGTCGGCACCGTCGCCCGCGACGAGGCGATGGAAGACACGCACCGCAACTTCGGCGTCGTCGACGGCCAGTGGGCGACCACGATGCCTCGCGACCTGCCGGTGTCGATGGATCTCCTTCGCCGCGGCCAGGAGCGCTTCAACATCTACTGCACCGCGTGCCATGGCTACGCGGGCGAAGGCAACGGCACCGTCAACCGACGCGCGCTCGAACTGGTCTCCAACGCCTCCGGTCCCGTGAACGGCACCGTGTGGGTGCCGGCCAAGAACATCCACGACCCCACCGTGACGGTGCAGCCGGTCGGCCAGCTCTTCAACACCGTCACGCACGGGATCCGCAACATGGCCGGCTACGGCACGCAGATTCCCACCGACGACCGCTGGGCGATCGTCGCGTATGTGAAGGCCCTGCAGCGCAGCTTCGATGCGCAGTTGCAGGACGTCCCGCCTGACCAACGGAGCAAGGTGCAATGAGCCACTCGCACGATCACGCCGACCTGGGTCCCTCGAACACGCGCGCCGACGCGGCGATCGCCCGCATCGGCGGACGCCTGCTGCCGGCGGCGGTGGTGCTGCTGGCCGCGGCCGCATGGCTCGCCTGGAAGGGCGGCAACGCCAACCAGACGGCGAAGCTCTACCTGGTGTCGTTCACGTTCATCCTGGCGATCTCGCTGGGCGGTCTGTTCTTCACGATGATCCAGTTCCTGACCCGCGCGGGGTGGTCGGTGGCGGTGCGCCGTCCGGCCGAGGCGCTTGCCTCCAACCTGCGCTGGCTCTGGATCCCGTTCATGCTGCCGCTGCTGTGGCTGTGGTGGAAGGGTGGCCAGCACCATGAGCCCGGCACGCACGCGCTGGGTCTGGACGTGCTGTGGCCCTGGGCGAACCTCGAGCACATGCAGCAGCACGAGCCGGCCGAGTACGAGAACGTGCTCAAGAAGGCCGGCTGGCTGAACCCGAACTTCTTCGTGCTGCGCGCCGCGATCTACTTCGCGGTCTGGGCCGTGCTCGCCACGGTCTTCTTCAAGGGTTCGACCGCGCAGGATTCGGCCGGCGGCACGGCTACGACCGAGCGGCTGCAGAAGCTCTCGGGCCCGTCGATCATCCTCTTCGGCCTGACGGTGACCTTCGCCGCCTTCGACTGGATGATGTCGCTGACCCCCACGTGGTTCAGCACCATGTTCGGCGTCTACTTCTTCACGGTCTGCTGCACGGCGGGCTTCAGCGCCATGGCGCTGGTCACGATCCGCCTGCAGTCGCTCGGTGCGCTCAAGGGCATCGTGACCCGCGAGCACCTGCAGGATCTGGGCAAGTACATCTTCGCCTTCGGCATCGTGTTCTGGGCCTACATCGGCTTCAGCCAGTACATGCTGATCTGGTACGGCAACATCCCCGAGGAAACCACGTGGTTCATGGCCCGGCAGATGGGTGACTGGACCGTCTTCAGCTGGCTGCTGATCGCTGGTCACTTCGTCGTGCCGTTCGTCTTCATGATCAGCCGCTGGATGAAGCGTTGGAACGTCACCCTGGCCCTGTCCGCGGCCTGGATGCTGTTCATGTCGGCGGTCGACCTGTACTGGCTCATCGTCCCCGTGATCCCGGCCGGCCTCGTCGATGCCACGACCTACGCCGAGCTCGCCGAGAAGCACAAGGATGCACCGGTCGGCTTCTTCACGCTGGCCACGCTCTGCTCGATCGGCGGCATGCTCTGCCTGTTCGCCTGGCGCACCGCGCGCACGCTTTCCCGCAACCACCTCGTCCCGGTGCGTGATCCGCGCCTGGGCGAGAGCATCGCGTTCCAGAACATCTGAGCCACCACCATGTCCACTGCACCCGCCAATCCCGCAGCGCAGATCGACGACCCCGAGCCCGTGAGCACGTGGGTCGTGTCGATCGCCGGCACCCTGCTGATCGTGGCCACGATCGTCTTCGTGTGCTGCATCTACTTCATCGCCGCCGAGCGCGAGTTCACGGCGAAGGTCGTCGACGCGCCGGACCTCGGACCGGCCGCCCTGAAGGCCGAGCAGCAGGCGCTGCTGTCCGGCTACGGCAGGTACACCATGACCGACGCGGCAGGCAAGGAACGCACCACGATCCGCATCCCGGTCGAGAAGGCCATGGAGGCGCTGGTGGCCGAGGGCATCAAGCCTTCCGCGGCGCCGGCACCGGCCGTTCCTGCGGCCGCCAACCCCTGAGCGTTCCTACTGTTCCATCATGAAGATCCGACTCGCCATCCTCGCCCTCGCCGCAGCATCGATGCTGCCGGTCGTGGCCGTGGGGCAGGGCAGCGGCCCGGTGCTGGCACCGGGCGAGTCGGCCGCGCTGAGCAATGAGCTTCCCAAGGAACTCGAGGGCGTCGAGTTCGTCGAGCACCTCGGCGAGACGG
>JAGWXC010000267.1 GCA_018970045.1 Planctomycetota bacterium
CTGCGGCCAAGGAAATCAGCCGGATCGTGGCCGAGCGCTTTGACCAATTGATCAACAACGAACTGGTCATCGCCGAGGCCGAGGCGGGCCTGACGCCCGAGATGCAGCAGGGGCTCTTCGCGTTCCTGAAGGACATGCGCGAGAAGACCGTGGCCGAGCTCGGTGGCAGCAACGCCAGCGCGACCAACGCGCTGATGGAGGAACTCGGGATCGGCCTCGACGAATTCATGTCGCGCAGGCGTGACGAGATCCTCGCCGGCGAGCTCCTGCGTGGCCGCGTGGACAAGCGCATCATCGTGAGCTGGCGCGACGTCGAGCGCGAGTACGCCAAGAACGCCGAGCGCTTCGCGGCGCAGTCCCGGACCATCGTTGGCCGCATCGCCCTGCGGGCGACGGATGCAGAGAAGCTCGCGAAGGCGCGCGAGGCGTTCGCCGCAGGCAAGCCCTTCGCCGAGGTCGCTCGGGAACTCAGCGTGAAGGACGATGGCGCGTGGCGGGATTTCCCGGTGGCGGACATCGCCGCGACCGACCTCAACGACGAGCTCAAGACCCTGCTCAAGGACCTTCCGGTCGGCAGCGCCTCGAAGGAAGTGACCAAGGGCGACTCGGTGACGTGGTACGCCATCATGGCGCGCGACAGTCGCCCGGCGGCATCGATCTATGACCCCGGCGTGCAGCTCATGCTGCGTGCCGAGATCGCCGGCCGACGCCGCATGGTCGAGCAGTCGCGCTACTTGAAGGGGCTTCGCGACCGATGGGTGGCTGCGGACATCGATCAGATGCGCGTGCGCCTGCAGTCGATCGCGGTGCAGCGCTACGTGCCGGGCGCCTGACGGCCCCCGAGGGCGCGCGGGTGGTGCGCGGATGGTGCGCGCAGTTCCAACCGCCGCGGATCAGGCTGAGCCAGGTTCCCACGCGTCGATGAAGTGGCGCAGCTCGGGCTCGAGTCCAGCAGTCAGCACGATCGCCAGCACATCGAATCGGACCAGCAGCGGCCGCAGCGAAGGTTGCTCGGCCAGAGTCCGGGCCAGTCGAGTGAGGCTGGCGCGCTTGCCGTGATCGACGCGTTCCTCGGGGCGGGCACCGGGATCCGAGCGAGTCTTCACTTCGACCACGACGAGCGTGCGGCCACAGGGCGCGAGCATGACGAGGTCGGCCTCGTCGTGCCCGACGCGCAGGTTCCGGGCGAGCTCGGTGTAGCCCAGATCGGCAAGGTGCCGCGCCGCCAAGGCCTCGCCACGCACGCAGAGCTCGTGGCGCGCGCGGGCGCGCTGCCGCGCCCGAAGCGCTTCGATGGCCCCCCGGAATTCGTGCATGGTTTACCAGTGCAGTTGGTACATCACGCGCGGCTGGGCGAGCTCTGCCGCAAGGTCGCGCAGGTCACGCTGGCCGAGCTGGCCCAGAGCCGCACTGCCCGATGGAGCGCTGGCGCCGAACGGATTGTCGAAAAGGCCGGCCGGACGCGAGAGGCGAGAAACCGCGGCACCGCCCGGGGTGAGCCCCGCGAGCGACTCGGCAACAGCGATGGCATCCTCGAGGTAGCCGATCGAGTCGACGAGCCCGGCATCGAGCGCGCGCTGCGCCGTGTAGACCGAGCCATCGGCGACCTGCTGCACGTCATCCAGATCGCTGAACTGAATGGCTCGGCCATCGAGCACGCGCTTGGTGAAGGTGGCGTAGGCATCGTCGAGGATGCCCTGCACGACCGCGCGGTCCTTGTCGGTCCATGTGCGGAACATGTCGTTGGCGACGTCCTTGCGCGGGCTGCCGGTGGCCACGATGGTCATCGGGGCGATGCCCACCTTGTCGGTCAGGCCCTGCAGCGTGAACATCTGCGCGATCACGCCGATGGAGCCCGTGATGCACGTGGGTTCGGCGACGATCTGGTCGCAGCTGCAGGCGACGTAGTAGCCGCCGCTGGCCGCGGTGCCACCGAAGCTCGCCACGACCGGGATGCCCTTGGCCTGCCAATCCTGAACGACCTTCCAGATGCGGTCGCTCGGCGACACGCCGCCGCCACCGGAGTCGACGCGCAGGATGATCGCATCGGGTGCGTTGCCGGCATCGATCTCGCGAGCGCACTCGGCGATGAAGCGCGCCATGGCATCATCGATGCCGCCTTCGATCGGCACCACGAGGATCTGTCCGCCGAATCCCGTGCGGAGCTCGCTGCGTTCAAGGCGCATGCCGCCGGAGACGGCCGCCGCGCCGCCGCCGAAGCCGATCACGAGCCCAAAGCCGAAGATGAGCACGGTGGCCAGCAGGCCGACCATGACGCCGATGGCTCCGCGGGTGATCGAACTGCGGACGATGATCGGGCGTGGCTCGCCGTGCATGGCTGGTGGCGGCGGGAACGGCTGGCCTGGAAGCTGCGACATGGGTGGATCTCCGTGTCGGGATCCTACGGTGCATGATCA
>JAGWXC010000268.1 GCA_018970045.1 Planctomycetota bacterium
CCGGCCTGCGTCGATTGCAGAAGTTCGCGGTCTCGTGCGGCGGCGGCACGCCGCACCGCATGGGCCTGCACGATGCGGTGCTCGTCAAGGACAATCACCTTGCTGGGCTCGATCCTGCGGGCATCGCCGATTTGGCGCGGCGGCTCGCGCCTGAAGCCCGCGCTGCCGGGGCGGCGTTCATCGAGTTCGAAGTCGATGGCCTTGATCAACTTGATGCGCTGCTGGCGCTGCCCGAAGGCACGATCGACATGGTGCTGCTCGACAACTTCGATCCACCGCTGCTCCGCGAAGCGGTGACGCGCCGCAATGCTCGGGCACCCGGGTTGCTGCTCGAGGCCAGCGGCGGCGTGCGGCTCGAGACCGTTGCCGCGATCGCCGCGACCGGCGTGGATCGCATCTCGGTGGGAGCGCTCACGCACAGCGTTCGTTCGCTCGATCTTGGGCTGGACGCGCAGGCGTGATCGACCCCTCGTCCATCGGGAGCGATGGCATCGAACGCGGCGTCGGTGCGCCGGTTCCCATCGAAGCGTGGCCTGATCGGCTCGATGCTGCCTGCTCGGGCCGGAGTTTCCTGCGTCGTGCGGTCGTTGTGCGCGAGACCGGCTCCACGCAGGACGTGGCCCGTGGACGCGCTGCGGGCGACGTGGTCGTGGCTTGGCGCCAGACCAGTGGGCGCGGCCGCGATGGCCGCACCTGGGCCGATACGGGTCTGGGCGGCGTGGCGATCACGGCGGTCGCCTCGGTGCGTGGATCGTGGATCGCGCTCGCGGCCGGGGTCGCCGCAGCCGAAGCGATCGAGCGGGTCGCGCCGTCGATCACGGTCGGACTGAAGTGGCCCAACGACCTCATGATCGAGGGCCGCAAGGTCGGTGGCGTGCTCATCGAACGCGATGGTGACGCGTCGTTGATCGGCATCGGCATCAACGTGAGCCAGCCATCCTTCGGCGGCGAGCTTTCGGAGCGTGCCACGAGCCTGGCGATGGCGGGGGCGACTGTGGACCGCCTCGCGCTGCTCGAGGCGCTCGTGCCTGCGCTCGATCGCCAGCTTGCGGCCGGCGAGGCGGCGGCGATCGATGCCTTCCGGGCGCGCGACATGCTCCGCGGCCGCATGGTCCGCCTCCGCTGGGGCGGTGCGATCGTGGAGGGCCGGGTCGAGTCGATCGATCCGCTCGTGTCGATCCGGATCAGGACGCCCGCGGGCCCAGTCGACGTGGACGCATCGACCGCGCGGATCGAGTCCTTCCGCTGACGGCCGGGTTCGATTCGCTGCGGCCTGGACTAGACTCGGACGCATGCTGCGCTCCGTGCCCGTGTTCCTCGTGATGCTCGCGTGCACCGTGCCTGCATGGGCGCAGGTGCCGGCGCCGGTCCAGGCCACGCAAGTCGCTCCGGGCACCGACACCCCGCTGAACGACGACCTTCGCGACGTGATGAGTCCCGACCTTCGCGGGCCGACGGGGTTCCGCCAGGTGTATGCGCTGCGCGACTCGACCGGCAACACCAAGTACATGCGCGGCAACGGTGGCCTTTACATGGTCTATGACCGAGGCGCGTACGTGGGCTACGGCGGCCGCTACTACCAGCTCACCCCGCCGGGGGCGACGTACTACATCGGATCGGGTTCGCTGCAACAGGCGATGGGGACCGCACCGACCGGACCGCGACGCGGCGTCGACCTGACCGCCAAGGATGCTCCGCAGGCCCTCGGGCCCGGCATGGTCGCCGGTGCCAACGGGTCTGGGTCGCAGCAGACCTCGACCGTCACGCCGTCGCGACCACAGGGCACCGCGCAGGTGGCTGTGGTGGGATCGAAGGATCCGGTGGCGACGGGCGGCGGCGTCATGCTGCTGCCGCTTGCACGCCTCACCGAGGGCGGCTGGCCGACGTCGATCAACGTGCAGCTCGACGATGGTCGAACGCTGCCGGCACTGGTGGCCGTGCTCGAGAACGTCGCCGATTCGCGTCGAACGTCCTGGACGCGCGCGCTCCAGCTGGCCGCGCTCACGCCCATGGCGGCGTGGTCGAGCCAGGAGGCTCCGGACCGGGCCGGGCAGGTCATTGCGCTCCTCGAGACGCCGATCGGTTTCCGCGGCGGATTCACGCTCGGTGCATCCACGCTGCAGCCTCGCTGGATGGAAATGCAGGAACGCGGAGGCCAAGGGGTCGCTGCCTTCGAGCCCTTTGCGCTCGACACACCCGATCTCGGGGCGCCGAACGAGTGGTTCCGCGTGGCGCTCATGGCGCGAGCGCAAGGCAAGGCGCCGCCCGAACCTTCGGGAACGCCAGCCGATGCGCTGTTCGCACGACACGTGGCGTACCTCTGGATCGCAGCGCTTGATCGGCTCGAGCGGGCTGATGCCGCACTCGCCGAGCGGGCCCGCGCCCTCGTCATCGGGGTTGCGCGCGGACGG
>JAGWXC010000269.1 GCA_018970045.1 Planctomycetota bacterium
GCGCCCGTTCCACTGAAACTGCAGCACATCGGCACCATGCGTTCGCGCGACGTCGCACGTGCGGTCGGTGGAGTTTGAGTCGATCACCACCACCCGTTCGAAACGCTTCAGCCGCTCGAGGCATGCGGCAAGGCCACGCGCCTCGTTCCGGACAGGTATGGCCACGGTGACTGGAAGCCTTGGATCACTCATGATGCATCATCCTGCGGGCGCTGAACGCTAGCACACGCGCGCGCGATCCGTCTCAACGGCCCTTTCGCGAAAGCCGCGACTTCACAGCACCAAACGCCCTCCCGGAAAGCGTGCGCATCTCGGCATCGAACAGACTCGCGGCACCGATCGCACCCAGCGCCGCGGCAGGGCCCAGGACGAACAGGGCGGCGACGTCGCCGGTGCTGCCGAACTGCGCGAGCCAGCGAACGCCGAGGCCTGCTGCGGCGAAGATGGGCAGACCCACGAGCCACGGCTTGATGAAGATGCCGAGCACGGCACCGGTATGCGCTCCCTTCACCACGCGGGTGCACAGCCACACCACCATCGGTGCACTGATGGCCCACGCGACACCACTGGCGACAGCCGTGCCAAGCGCACCCCACCATTGCGCACCCGCCCAGTACAGCGGAAGGGAAATGATCAACTGCACTCCCTGCCACCAGAAGAACGTGGTGAAGCGTCGCTGCGAACGAAGGCAGGACATGCTCGGTGCGGTGGCGAAATAGAAGGCCTGTGCCACACTGATGACCTGAAAGACCGGAACCGCCGGCAGATAGCGCTCCGCGAACGCGATCCTGAACAACGGCTCCGCAAGCACGGCCTGTGTCAGTGAAATCGGCACACAGACCAGCCCAAGCACGCGTTGCACACGCAGAAACCCGCTCACTTGTCGCGCCGGATCATCCTGCAGCCGGCCAAAGATCGGCTGCAGCACCACCCCCAACTGGTAGGCGACGACCGTGTTCGCCTGCGCGGCGAGCGTGAACGCGAAGGCGAACAGACCGGTCTGGTAGTCGCCCGACACGTAGCCGAGCACGAGCACCTCCAGCATCACGATCACGTTGTGGATGTACTGCGCGATGGCGGCCGGCACGAAGGCACGCATCAGGATGCGGGCCAGTCCCTTGTGAAAGCGCCCGGTGCCGGTACCTGAAGCCACGCGCTGATAGACCACGGCGCGCACTCCCGTTCCGATCACCTGCGGAGCCACGAGTGACGCACCGCGAAGACCAAAGGCCGCGAACACGAGCGAGAGTGCCGTCACGCCGAGCTGCACCGCTCCCTCGATCACGGCAATGCCGCGATACGCAAGCGCCGTGCGCAGGCGTGCCAAGGGCACCATGAGCGCCGCGTCCACCACCGGCCGCAGCGCCGCCAGGGCCAGCAAGCCACCGAGCCAACCTGCGGGATACTTCGAGTAGATGCCCAGGAAGATCGGGATCGTCGCCAGCATCAGCAGGCATGTGGCGATGCCGATCCACATCGTGAGGCGTCGCGCGGTGGGCACCAGCAGCTCGAACCGGCGCGGGTGCGCGATCAGCACGTCACCCATGGTGAGCGGCAGCAACACCACCATGAACTGCGCGATGGCGAGCGCCTGCGTTGCCACGCCATAGTCGTCGGGCTTGAGATAGTGGGCGATGAGCAGCATCGCCGCAGCCGTTGCAAGCTTGTTCACGAACCACTGCGCGGTGTTGATGAACGAACCCCTGGCAGCCACGCTGCCGAAGTTTCCCTGAGGCGTCGCGGCGCGATCCTGCGGAAGTTGCGGTGCAGCCTCGCTCACACGACCTCCTTGCGATCGAACAGGTCGTCGGCGGGCTGCCCACACACGGCGCGTTCGATCGCGCGGCGCTGATACGCCGGATTCCAGAAGCGCTCGACGAACGCGATGCACGCCGCCCGCACCTGCGGGTCCGTGACGGCGCCGGCAAGCCACGGCTTGATCGCGTCCGCGAGCGATGCCACATCGCCGCGCCGATACAGCGAGCCTGTGCGGCCCGGAATGATGGCCTCGTATTCGGGCCCCTGATCATCCGGATCGTCGTGCGACACCACCGGGATGCCGTAGCCGATGCTGTGAACGGCCGTGAGCCCCGTCTTTCCCGGCGACACCGTGACATTGCTCGACATGATCAGTGCCCCCAGCCGCGCCTCGTCGTAGCACGCGCCCTCGAAGTGCACGCGAACGCCGAGCCGCTGCGCCTGCGCCTGGAGGGATGCACGCTCCGGACCATCGCCGACCAGCACGACATTCGCGGGCACGCCCTCCCCCTGCAGACGCGCCACGGCCTCCAGCAGAAGATCCAGGCGCCGCATCGTGATCAGGCGACTCGTGCAGATGATGACCGGTGTCTCCGCCTCTCCGAAGAGTTCGGTGCGGATGCGCCGCGTGTCATCGGCCGTA
>JAGWXC010000270.1 GCA_018970045.1 Planctomycetota bacterium
CAGGTGTCCGAGCGGTTGAAGGAGCAGCATTGGAAATGCTGTATACGGGTAACCGTATCGCGGGTTCGAATCCCGCCCTGTCCGCTTTTGGCGGCGTTCCGTTCGCCGCCTGAACCGACGAAACATCGGTGGCCTGCAGTCGCCACCGAAGACATCCCGACGGGCTGTAGCGCAGTTTGGTAGCGCGTTTGACTGGGGGTCAAAAGGTCGCAGGTTCAAATCCTGTCAGCCCGACTCAGATGCCCGGAACCGGAAGGCGCCCGCCTTCCGGTTCTTCGCTTTTCGGTTCGTTCACGTGCCGTCGGATCGCGGCTTCGGCTCCACGATGCAGCAGCGCCAGCGCGCACAGGCGGGACACCGCAGGATCTTCACGGGTCGACCGAAGGCCTTGTAACGGATGCCGGGCAGGGCGAAGTGCGCGTCGCAGGTGAGGCAACGCGCCTGCCAATGGCGTTCGGTGTGTTCGCGCAACCTGTCCCCGAGCTCGGACATCACTGCCCCTGCGCCATCGAGAAGCCCGGCTTGCCGTCGAAGGTGCGCAGCAGTTCGTAGCTGCAGATGGTGTACCGGTTCGCGATCGTCTGCAGCAGCGCCAGCGTCTGCGCCTGGCCCACCTCGCCAGCGTCGGCCCGGCGCTCGAAGCGCGCGCGCCAGTAGTCCACGCAGTCGGTGTACACGCTGCCGGTCGGCCACACCTGCGTGCCGCGGTTGGAGATCAGCGTGAGCTTCCACGGCGTGCCCGTGGTGAGCGACTCCAGTGCGGGCGCAAGCGTGGCCACGCCCTCGCTTGCGTCCAGATACACGTCGGCGCCCACCACGCGGGTGTCGCGGGATCCGAAGGTGTGCACGGCCGCCGACGCGAACGGCTTCACCGGCGGCTTGAACGTGACGTGGTCGCTCGCGTCCGGCACCGCCGGTCCGAGCGTGGGCTTCTGGCCGAGCCGCTGCGCCACCTGCTTCACGAACTCCATGGTGCCCAGCGCCGGCTTGGCGGCATCGCCGAAGTCGCCCGTGCGCACGCCCTGCTCGAGCGAGGCCAGCAGGGCGTTCTCGAGACGCGCCGCGGTGCCCATGTTGCCGATGTGGCGCATGAGCATGATGGTGCTGAGGATGAGCGAGCACGGATTCGCGATGCCCTTGCCCGCGATGTCGGGCGCCGTGCCATGCACCGCCTCGAAGATGCTGATGTGGTTGCCGATGTTGGCGCTGGGCGCAAAACCCAGACCGCCCACGAGACCGGCCGCCAGATCGCTCACGATGTCACCCTGCAGGTTGGGCAGCACGATCATGCGGTACTGCTGCGGCTTCATCACCAGGTTCATGCAGAGCGCATCCACGATCACGTCGGCGGTCTCGATCTCGGGATAGTCCGCGGCCACCGCCTTGAAGCGCTCCAGGAACAGGCCGTCGGTCATCTTCATGATGTTGGCCTTGTGGCCGCAGTGCACCTTGCGGATGCCCAGCCGCCGCGCGGTCTCGAAGGCGAACCGGTGCACCGCGTCGCTGCCGGGCGCGCTGATCAGGCGCTTGCACTGCACCACATCGTTCGAGAGCCGGTGCTCGATGCCGCCGTAGGTGTCCTCGATGTTCTCGCGAACGATGAAGAAGTCCACGCTGATGCCCGAGCGGCTGTAGGGCGTCATGACGCCAGGCAGCGTGCAGAAGTGGCGCAGGTTGGCGAAGGCGTTCCAGATCTTGCGTGCGGTGACGTTGATCGACTTGCCGCCGCCGCCCTTGGGCGTCTCCATCGGGCCCTTCAGCAGCAGGCCGCACGACTCCACGGTGGCGATCGCCGCGTCGGTCATGCCGCGCGTCTCGCCGCGATCGAACACCGACTTGCCCATCTCGACCGGCACCAGATCGATGCCCTGCAGGCCGCCCGCCGCGCGCAGCAGATCGAGGGTTGCGTCCATGATCTCGGGGCCGATTCCGTCGCCAGATGCAAGAGCGATGCGCATGGTTTCTCCAGTTGGGGCAGCAAGCGTAGCCGCGCCGGAAGCCGGGCGTCTCACGCAACGGACGCGGGGTCGTCGCGCACCGTGGCCGGGCGTGCCATCAGCACCATGCCAAGCGCCACGAAGATGATCTGCCCGCCGTAGATCTTCTCGCTCCAGTCGTGGAGCCGGTCAAGCTCGCCACGCACCTGGTCGGCCCTCGTCTGGTCGTGCGACACGAGGGCACCGGTCCGCTCGATGGCCAGATCGGCCAGATGCTTGGCCAGCACCATCTGACCTGCGCCCAGCGACGATGCCAGCAGCAGCGCCGCGGCCGCCACCCGAAGGTGCCCCGCCAGCATCGCCAGGCCTCGCGCCTGACGCAGCAGCAACCAGGCGCACACGGGCCCGACGATCAGCCCCACCGCGAACACCAGCAGGAATCCCGG
>JAGWXC010000271.1 GCA_018970045.1 Planctomycetota bacterium
CGATCGACCACCGCATCGAGATGCTCGCCGAACGCGCGCGGCAGGTTGCCTGGAATGCCGCTGCCCGTGATGTGCGCCATGCCTCGGATCGCGCGCTTGCGCCGGTACGCACCCAGCGCCTTCAGCACGGCCTTCGCGTAGATGCGTGTGGGCTCAAGCAGCAGGTCGCCAAGCGTGCCAGGACCGGCCTCGGCGTAGCGCTTGCCCAGATCCAGCTTCGCCTCCTTCACGATGCGCCGCACCAGCGCGTAGCCATTCGAGTGCACGCCGCTCGAGGGCAGACCGATGATCAGGTCGCCCTTCTTCACGCGGTCGGCCTCGATCGCGCGCTTGGCCTCGACCACTCCCACCGCGAAGCCTGCGATGTCGAAGTCGCCCGCCTTGTAGATGTCAGGCATCTCGGCGCACTCGCCGCCGATCAGCGAGCACCCCGCGATCTCGCATCCCTTCGCCACGCCCTGGATGATCGACGCCGTCTCCTCGGGCTTGATGCGGCTCAGGCCGAGGTAGTCCAGGAAGAACAGCGGCTCGGCCCCCTGCACGATCAAGTCGTTCACGTTCATCGCCACGCAGTCGATGCCGATGGTGTCCAGGCGACCCATCTGGATCGCGAGCATGACCTTCGTGCCGACGCCGTCGGTGCATGCCACCAGCACCGGATCCTTGTAGTTGCGGCGGAAGATCCGCTCCTTGAAGTCCAGGCGAAACATGGCACCGAAGCCGCCATACGCACCCATCACGCGCGGCCCCTGTGTGCGTCGCAGCGCGGGCTTGATCAGGTCCACCACGCGGTCGCCCGCCTCCATGTCCACGCCGGCCTGCGCGTAGGTGAGGCCCTTGGGTTCGGCTTCCGATGCGATGGTCTTGGCGCCCATGCGAGCGATGGTATCGAGGGCAAAATCCGCTATCTTCGCCCCTCCCATGAGCATCCTGATCGACGGTTCCACGCGCGTGATCTGCCAAGGCATCACCGGCTCCGCCGGCGCGTTCCACACCAAGGGCTGCCTGGACTACGGCACGCAGATGGTGGGCGGCGTCACCCCCGGCAAGGGCGGAACCAAGGACGCGAACGGACTGCCGATCTTCAACACGGTGCGCGAGGCCGTGCAGCACACTGGCGCCACAGCCACCATGATCTTCGTGCCGCCGCCGTTCGCGGCGGACAGCATCCTGGAGGCCGCCGACGCGGGCATCGGCATCATCTGCTGCATCACCGAAGGCATCGCGGTGCAGGACATGGTGCGCACGCGCGCGCTGCTCGATGACCGTCATCCGCAGGTGACGCTGATCGGACCCAACTGCCCCGGTGTGATCACGCCCGGCAAGCGGCTGCCGGATGGCAAGGGTTTCACGGGCGGCTGCAAGATCGGCATCATGCCGGGCTACATCCACACGCATCGCAGCGACGCCAGCACCGGCCGCGCGGTGGGCATCATCAGCCGCAGCGGCACGCTGACCTACGAGGCGGTGTGGCAGACCAGCACGCTCGGCATCGGCCAGAGCACCTGCGTGGGCATCGGCGGCGATCCGGTGAAGGGCCTGAACTTCATCGACGCGCTGAGCATGTTCAACGCGGATCAGGAGACCGACGGCGTGATCCTGATTGGCGAGATCGGCGGACAGGACGAGATCGACGCCGGCCACTGGATCCAGAAGCACATGAAGAAGCCGGTGGCCGCGTTCATCGCGGGCCGCACCGCGCCGAAGGGCAAGCGCATGGGTCACGCCGGCGCGATCATCGGCGGCGCCAACGACACGGCGCAGGCCAAGATGGATGCATTGCGCGGCTGCGGCGTGCTGGTGGCCGAGAGCCCGGCGGACCTGGGCAGCAGCATGGCGAAGGCGTTGGGGTTGCAGACGGTGGCGGCGTGAAGCGTGCGGCGAAAGCGCCGCATCGCCACGATCGCTGCCGTCACCGCATTCAGTCCGCGCAGGCGAGCGAATCGCCATTCAGGCGATCCGCGCTGCCGGTATTCGGGCACGTGAACTCGCCGCTGCCGGAAAGCGGCAGCGGAATGCGCTCGCCTCTTCGACGAGGGCGCGGCGGTGGTGCTGCTGGATGGCCGGGCGCGCGAGCTGGCGAAGCAACTGGTGGGCGCGGAGCGGTGGGAGGCAAGGGAGATGTGTATGTCGAACAATCGGAGATAAATCGACAGGTTATTTGGACTTGTCGATCGGATCGACATAGACTGGCGAAGACATGCTGGACGGGACTTCCAACGCCGATTCCCACGCTTGGCGCGCGGAGCAGCCCCACAACGGATTGCCGCCGCTGCCTCCCCGCGGAGAGATCGAGACCAAGGCGGTGCTCAAGAAGTGCGTGGCAGCGCGGGCGGCACTGTCCGGCTTGAACCACGCGACGGCGCTGATCCCGGATC
>JAGWXC010000272.1 GCA_018970045.1 Planctomycetota bacterium
GCGGCGCTCGATCGCAGCGCGTTCGTGCTCATCAGGCTCCTCGGGCTGCGGGATCACGAGCCCGCTGACGGCCAGCGACTCGCCTTGCAGCGAGAGCATCCACTGCTGCCCGCTCGCGACGACGACCAGCCCGCAGCGGCGCGGCCACTTGCCCGCCTGCAGCGCCTTGCGCGCCTCGGCGCTCGATGCGGGGCCATCGCCGCGCAGGTTCTGGCTGCCGCCGACCCCCCACGCGCAGGTCATGTCGAGCACGCGATCGATCATCACGTGCACGGTCTCGCCCGGGGTCTCGATCTCGCCGCGGTGCTCGCTCGAGCGCCACCACAGCCAGAGCAGGAAGAGATTGCCGAGGAAATCCAGCGGTTCGTGCGCGCACCACGGCACCTCGGGGCGGCCATCACCCATGGGCTTCTCGCCCTCGCCGTCGTCACGCGCCTGCCCGCTCGGCCGCGCCGTGAACGCATCGGGCCGGATGTCCTCGAGCTCGCCGCCGCGACCTTCAGCATCAAGGAGCTTGGCCGCCAACCCTGCCGCACCGAGCCGGTCGATCCGCACCTCGAAGGCCGCCTCGCAGAGCGAGCGCAGTTCCTTCGAGAGCGCATCGCTCGACGCTGGCGCAAAGAGCGTGCCGCCGGGAATGTCCCAGAGCACCGGTACCTGCTTCACGCGGCGCCACATGCCGGCCGAGATCTCATCCATGCACCGGCGCTCGGCGTGTTCCTTCGCCTGCAAGCGTTCGTTGCGCGAGAGCCGGCGCTGCTCGCCGTCGGCGGTCGCGGGACCGCGGGCCTCGTCCTCGGCCATCGCGCGATACGCGCGGCGGATGTCGGCCGGCACCTTGGCTGTGTCCACACGCATGGCCACGGCCAGGCTCATGCCGAAGCCGCACGACCCGTAGCCGAACTCGGTATCGAACACATGCCGGCCGGTGATCCAGCCGCTCACGCTCTCCGTGCCGTTGCCGGCGCCATCGGGACGGATGCGATGATCATGCAGCGACTCGTAGAGCCCCCCATCGGCCACGCTCGGCGCGGAACCACTGACGGCAAAGCGGGAATAGGCGATGGAACCCTGGCGAAAACCCATGCCGGGAGTCTGCGACCGCAGCGCGCCGGACGCGCCGCCCGGACAGGTTGTCCACATGGGCCGCCGACCCATCGCCATACGCTGTGTGCCACCATGGGAACCTCCCGACCTCAACGGCCACGATTCGACCTTGCGGGCATGTGCCCGGCGTGGTGCCTGGCCGTGGTCGCTGCGCTCCTCGTGTGCATGGCCGCGCCCACCGCGCATGCCGAGAAGGCACCACTCTCGATGGATGAGCTGCACCGCGCGGACCTCTGCCTCATTGGCGTGGTGACCGCGCGTACGGAATCCACCAGCGGCATCCCGCTCGTGGGTGAGCGCACCACGGCCATTGCGCTCACGGTGCTGGTCGAGCAGGTCCTGTTCGATCGCATGGCCTCGGGCGCGAAGCCCGGTGCCCCGATCACGATCGGCGCGTGGACTCGCAGCATGGGCGTGCTCGGCGGCACGGGTGCATCGGGCCACTTCGTCGTTCCACCGATCGGTCAGCGCGTGCGTGTCTTCGCCAGCGCGCAGACCGGCAGCAACGGCGCATCGGGCCAGGCGATCGAGGCCGAGTTTCCCAATGGTTTCCAACCGCTCCTCAACGCGAGCATCGTGAGCGGTGATGATGAGTACCGCAGCGAGATCACGATGCCGCTTCTAGCCGATGCCGTGCGCGCCGCGGTGAGCGGTGCCACGCTTGCGGCCCCCGCCACGCCCCAGCCTGCGGGTGCGGCAAGCGGTTCGCGCCAGGCTGCGACGCCGTTCGATCCGCGGATCGTGCACTGGGACATCCCCAAGCGCGTGCCGGATCCATCGTGCCCGACGGCGTTCGCCGATCGAGCGCTTGGGTCAAGCGATTGCCTGGCGCTCTTTCTGCGTTGGCGCGAGGCCGATGCGCGCGGGCTCGACACGCTCGAGTCGGCGCTGCGCAGCGGCCTGCCGATCGTGGGCTTCCGCACGAGCACGCATGCCTTCGCCATGCCCGAGGCCTCGCGGCGGTCGTGGTGGAACAACGACTTCCCCAAGCAAGTCTTCGGCCAGCAGTGGATCAGCCACCACGGCCACACGAGCACCACGCGAATCCTTCCGCCCGATGGCGCAGCCAAGGATCACCCCATCCTGCGCGGCGTGAAGGGCGGGCAGATCGTGCCGAGTTGGCTCTACCACGTTGAGCCGCTGCCAGCCGATGCCACGGTGCTCCTGTGGGGCGAGGCGATCGGCAGCGAGCAGCCGGAGGGCGCGCCGCGGCGCCAGCCGATCCTGTGGGTGCGCGAGCATGCTGGGCCCACGACGGAAG
>JAGWXC010000040.1 GCA_018970045.1 Planctomycetota bacterium
GAACCGCGGCATCACCGGAGCGCTCGTGGGGCGACAGCCCTTCGGCGGTTTCGGCATGAGCGGGCTCGGCAGCAAGGCCGGCGGCCGCGAGTACCTGCTGCACTTCGTGGAGCCGCGGTGCGTGTGCGAGAACACGATGCGCCGTGGCTTTGCGCCCGGACTCGAGTGAACGCGCACGAAGGCACGATGCGCCGTGGCTTTGCGCCCGGGCTTGAGTGAACGCGCACGAAGGCACGATGCGCGGTCCGCTTCGCACCCGAGCCTGAGTGAACGGCGGCGGATGGTCGCCTGAACTGGCCGGCTAGCCCGACCCGGCGTAATCAACCAACGCACCGCTGCTGCGATCGAGTTGGCGGTACTGCACCGCCTCGAGCACGTGTTCCGGCTCGACGGCATCGCTGCCATCGAGGTCGGCAATCGTGCGCGCCACGCGGCGCACCTTGTCGTAGGCGCGCGCGGAAAGCCCGAGGCCAGTCATGGACTCGGACAGGACCGTTGCGGCCGACGACGTGATCCGCCCGCAACGATCGAGATTCGAGGACGCCAGCGCTGCATTGAGCACGCTCCCCTGCCGCGCGGTCTGGCGTGCACGGGCGCGATCGACGAGCGCACGCAGGCTCGCCGAATCGGCACCCGATCGCCGCGCGGCGAAGAGCGAGACATCGACAGGCCGCACCTGCACATGCATGTCGATGCGATCGAGCAGTGGACCGCTGACGCGCGAGAGGTACGCATCGGCGTCGGCGACGCCGCCGCCACGGCCCGACCCGCGATTGCCCCGCGCGGTGGGATTCATGGCCGCCACGAGCATGCACCGTGCCGGGAACCGGACCGTGCCGGCACTGCGCGCGATGGTGACGTGGCCATCTTCGAGCGGCTCACGCAACGCTTCGAGCGCGGGCCGCATGAACTCGGGCAGCTCGTCGAGGAAGAGGATGCCGTGATGCGCCAGCGTGACCTCGCCGGGGCGAGGACCGCGACCACCACCGACGATGGCCGCACAGCTGGCCGTGTGGTGGGGTGATCGCACCGGCCGCTCGACGGCAAGTGACACGCCACCGGGCAAGAGACCCGCAGCGCTCTGGATGCGGGTGACCTCGAGCGCCTGATCGTGATCGAGTGGCGGCAGGATGCCCGGGAGCGCACGAGCCATCATGGTCTTGCCGCACCCAGCGGGCCCCATGAGCAGGACGTTGTGCCCACCCGCGGCGGCGATGGCCATGGCCCGCTTGGCGAGTTCCTGCCCCAGGATGGCACCGAAGTCCGGAGCCGTGGGCGACGTTGGTGCACTCACCGCGCCCGGCTCGAAGGGTTCGAGCGCCTGCCCCGTGCGCACATGCTCGACGACCTGCTTGAGATGCGTGGCACCGAGCACCGTGATGCCGCGCACCACCGCAGCCTGGGCCGCGTTCTCTGCCGGAACGATGACGCCCCGCAGGCCCATGGAGCGCGCAGCCATGGCCATGCTCACGGCACCGCTGAACGATCGGAGCCGGCCATCGAGCGCAAGTTCGCCCGCCACCATCCACTCGTGGAGCGCGGGGGCAGCGGATGCGGCCTTGGCGAACGCGCCATCTGCAGCCAGCAGCCCGAGCGCCATGGGCAGGTCGAAGACGGGGCCCTCCTTGCGCAGGTGCGCCGGCGCAAGGTTGATCGTGAGCGGGCTGCGCGGCATGTCGCGGCCGATCGCCGCGAGTGCGCTGCGCACGCGCTGGATGCTCTCGCGCACGGCGGCATCGGGCAGGCCCACGATCGTGGTGTGCGGCAGCCCGCGCGAGGCCACGGTGACCTCGACCTCGACGGCAAGGGCATCGAGGCCACGCAAGACGAATGACAGGCACCCGGACGGCATGGCGCCATCATGACGCCGTCATGGAACGCCTCCGGGAAAGCCGCCCGAAGTTCGGTGAAGAATCCAGCGAACACGCTGCCCGCCCCCACGCGGCTACATTCGCATGGTGGATCCCGCTGCCACCACGCTGCCCATCCTCACGAGCATCGTCGACCAGCCGGCGCTCGCGGCGAAGATCGCGCTGCTGGGGCTCGCCGGGGGTCTCGGCGGCGGCCTCTTCGGCATCGGTGGCGGGCTCGTGATCATCCCGGGCCTCACGATGCTCTTGAGTGCATCGATCAAGACGTTCCAGGTGGCGGCGCTCCCGGTCGGGGTGAGCGTGGCCGGCAGCAGCGTGGCCAAGCACCTGCGTACCAAGACCGTGCAGTGGCGCTGGATCCGCTGGGCGCTTCCCGCAGCGCTCGCCGGCTCGTGGATCGGATCGATGCTCGCGGGCCGGCTCGACGCGCGCGTTCTCGAACTCCTGTTCGGGTGCTTCCTCGCGGCGACGGCGCTTCGCGAGTCGTGGGTGCTCTGGCGCGGCAAGGAGCCCGATGCCAACGCCCCCACCCGCACCGCAGCCCCCATCCCGGCGCTGGCGCTCGTCCTCGGCACGCTCATGGGGGTCCTCTCGGCGCTCCTGGGCATCGGCGGCGGCATCCTCGCCGTGCCGTGGCTGCGCATGCTCGGCGGGCTGCCGATGCGCCCGACGGTGGCGACCAGCTCCACCTTGGTCCTGCTCACGAGCATCTTCGCGACGATCACGCGCATCGTGCCGATCCTGCGCACCGACGGTCCATCGGGACTGCAGGACGAGGCCCTGCTGGCGGCGTGCCTGCTGCCCGGTGCGGTGGTGGGCGGCTACGTCGGTGCGGCGCTCGTGCACCGGCTGCCGGTGCGCAAACTCGCGGCAGGTTTCATCATCGTGCTCATCGTGTTCGCGTCGCGCATGTTCGTCGGCCGATGAATCGTTCACTGCCATGACCGATCCCACAACCACGCCTGACCCATCGAAGGATCCCGCGGCCTCCGTGCCGCCTCGCGTGCCTGCGCTCGATGCCATGCCCGCCGAATCGACCACGCGCCGGAACGCCGCGTTCGCCCTCGCCATCGCGTGGGTCACGGTGCCGCCGCTCATCGGCTTCAAGCTGCTGGCCAACATCGGTGCCGTTGGCGAATGGCTCAAGGAGGATCCATCACGCGGGATCCCCGCATACATCCTGCTCTTCGCGATCTCGAGCGGGCTCGGCATCCTGCCGACCTACGCGCAGGCAATCCTGGGTGGATGGGTGTTCGGTCTTGCGCTCGGTGCACCCGCCGCGATCGCGGGCTGCGTGGGCGGAGCGCTGCTCGGCTGGAGCTTTTCGAGGCTCGTGAGCGGTCGCGGCATCGAGACCTGGCTCGACTCGAAGCCCAAGGCTCGCGCGATCCGCAGTGCACTCGTGGGTGCGCACCAAGTCCGCCTGATGTGGCTCGTGGCGCTTCTGCGACTGCCCCCGAACTCGCCCTTCGCCATCGCCAACCTGGCCATGGCGAGCACCGGAGTTCGGCTGCTGCCCTTCATGGCTGGGACAGCGATCGGGATGACGCCACGCACGATCGCGGCCGCGGGCATCGCAGCGGCTGGTGCGGCGACCGGCGCGAGCGACCTCCAGGCCCTGATCCGCGATCAGGGCTGGCTGTGGTTCGGCATCGGGATCGTGGCGCTCGTCGCGGCCTTCAGCGTCATCAGCCACGTGGCCAAGCGCGCGCTCAAGCAGGCAGGGCTCGACACAACGCTCTAGCTCGCACCATGGGGCGGCTGCCCATCGCCACGCCGCCCGGCGAGCGCGCGCAGCATCGCGGCGGCCGATCTCACGGCGACTGCAGCGAACCGCCCGGGGCCACCTGTCCCGAACGATCAGGCCGCTTCGCCGGCGGCGCCACACCAGGCCGCTGCACCGGATCGTTCAGGCGAGCATCGATCGCATCGAGCATCGCATCGGCGAAGATCCAGAACTGCGCCGGCGGACGGCTGCTGCGCGATTCAATGCGCACCTCGGGATCGCGCCGCACCTCGCCGGTCTCTGGATCGCCATCGGGTGAGGCCGCCAGCACGCGCAGCGTCATCGACCACGTCTGCCGCTGGTACTCGGGCTTCGCGCCCTCCTGCTCCAGCACGCGCTCGATGACCCGCATGAGTTCCACGCGGCGATCACCGCGGCTGACCCAGACGTTGTTCTCGACGGTGTACCACTGCTCGACGGTGGGATCCTCGGCCACGGCCACGGTGCACTCCCACAGGCGATCGACGTTGGCGCCCGGATAAGGACGCGACGCCGTGCCGAGCGCGCAGCCGGTCAAGGGCAGGACCACCAGCAGCGCCAGCGCGGCGCGCACGATCATGCGGAGGGCATCACTCGGCGAACTCGGCATTGGTGAAGACCTTCTGCACGTCATCGTGCTCTTCGAGGGCATCGATCAACTTCTGGACCGCAGCGCCGGACGCAGGGTCCACCTGCACCATCATGCCTGGGATCCACGCGATCTCGGCCGACTCGAGCGCGATCGAGGCGGCCTCGAGCGCTTCCTTGACCTTGGAGAGGTCCGCCGGCGCGGTGAGCACCTGCCACGCGCCGCCGAGGTCGCGGATGTCCTGCGCACCGGCCTCGAGCGCCACTTCCATGAGACGCTCCTCGCTGGCCTTTTCGCCGTCGACGATGATCGAGCCCTGCTGCGCGAACGAGTAGCTCACGCTGCCTGGCACGCCGAAGTTGCCGCCGTTCTTGTCGAAGATCGTGCGGATCTCGGGCGCCGTGCGGTTCACGTTGCAGACCAGGCACTCGGCGATCACCGCCACCCCACCGGTCGCGTAGCCCTCGTAGCGCACCGCCTCGTACGACTCCGAGTCGAGCTCGCCGGTCCCCTTCTTCACGGCCTTCTCGATCGTGTCGCGGGGCATGTTCACGGCCTTCGCTTCGTCGATCGCCAGGCGCAGCCCGGCGTTGAAGCGCGGATCGCCGCCGCCTGACTTGGCGGCCATGATGATCGCGCGGCTGGCCTTGGACCAGAGCTTGCCGCGCT
Source organism: Planctomycetota bacterium (assembly GCA_018970045.1). GTDB lineage: Bacteria > Planctomycetota > Phycisphaerae > Phycisphaerales > SM1A02 > SYIB01. Next base: position 4,895 of record JAGWXC010000040.1, read on the forward strand.
TGGCATCGACGGCGGCCTTGCGGTGCTTGATGTTCTTCCAGGCGCTGTGACCAGCCATGGCGCTCGTCCTCCGTGCGGTGGATCGCTCGGGATCCTGCGTACGTTCACCTGCCCGATCGCGGTGCGAGGCAGTCGGGCATCATCGACCCTTGGTGCGCGCTACGACCTTGGTTCGGGTCGCGCCGGAAGCGGGCTTGGACGGCTTGGACGCAGGCTTGGCCGGCTTCGCGGCCTTTTCGACCTTGCCGACCTTCTCCGGCTTGCCGACCTTCTCCGGCTTGACGGCCTTCGGCGCAGCCTTCGGGCCAGCGGCGTGGCGCTTGTCCGCGGCGGCCTGCAGCGCGAAGTACGACTCGAGGCCGTGGCCCGCGCGGATGTTGCGCTCGAGCACGCCCGCGGCATCCGAGAGCGAGACGGTCGGGCTGAGCGCGCCCTCTTCGATGAGCAGCTCATGCGTGGTCTGGTCGACCGGGATCGCGTGCACGCCGTAGCGCAGGAGGCAGACCCGGTTGGAGACGTACGCGATCATGCCGTCGAGGTTGTCGAGGTACGCGCGGATGTGCTGCTTGGGGTGCCCCTCAAGGTGCGACAGGCTGACCTTGTGGTGGTGACGGAAGATGTCGTAGAGCACGCGGCGCAGCGCCTTGCAGCGCTCCTCGGCACGCGGGTAGCGCACGCCGATCATCTGCACCATCTCCTCGACGAGGCTCACGCGGAACTCGTTGAAGTCGACGGTCGCCGAGCGGATCTTCTGCATGGCGGCCTCGGCCATGTGGCTCGGGGCGTCGTACATGAGGAAGCTCGAGATGAGCAGCGCCACCGGGTCGACCGCATTCGGGTCGGCCGTGTGCTCGGGCTGGGCGTGGCGCTTCACGAGCGCGCTGAACTTGGTCTGGACGAACTGGGGCTTCTTGGCGGTCATGGTCGTGGTCACGTGTGGTCTGCCTGATCAGTGGAATCATCGGACCCTTCATCGGATCCGTCATCATCGGTCACCTCGAGGCCATCGCTGCCCAGATCGGGGCCTGGATCGATGCCCTCGCGGCGAAGGCCCTCGGCGATCGCCTGCTCGACGGTCATCTGGCGGTGACCGCTCTCATCAAGGATGAAGTCCAGCCGCGGCACGTGCCGCAGCGCGCTCTCGTCGCGAACGACATGGCGCAGATGCGCCGCCGCGCTGCGCAGCGCGCTGACGGCGAGGCGGCCCCGGTCGGCGGGAGACACGCTCACGCGCACCAGGGCGCGCTGCTCGTCGGGCGAGACCTCGACCGAGACGATCGACACCAGCCCCTGGAAGCGCGGATCGGCCAGCCCCTCGGACAGCCGTTGCTGGAGCGCACGGCGGATCACGCTCGCCCACTGCAGCAGGCGGATCGGGGTCTCGTCCTTGCCGGCGAGCTTGCCGGCGATGCCGGGGAGCGACGTGGTGGGGCGACGGCGCTCAGTCATCGCTGCCTTCGCGCACGACGACGGACTTGTAGCACTCGAGCACGTCGCCGACCTGGATGTCGTCGTAGCCGACGATCTTCATGCCGCACTCGTTGCCCGAACGCACTTCCTTCGCATCATCCTTGAACCGCTTGAGCTGCTCGAGCCGGCGATCCTTCTCGATGACGATGCCGCCGCGCGTGACGCGGATCTGCGCGTTGCGCTCGACCGTGCCGTCGGTGACGTAGCAGCCTGCGATCGCTCCGACCTTGGAGATGCGGAAGACCTGGCGCACCTCGGCGTGGCCGAGCACGTCGATGCGCACCGTCGGCTCGAGCATGCCCTTGAGCGCCTTCTCGATGTCCTCGCTGATGTGGTAGATGACGTCGTAGAGGCGGACGTCGATCTTCTTCGATTCCGCGAGGGCACGCGCCTTCGCGTTGGTGGTGACGTTGAAGCCGACCACGATGGCGCCGGTCGTCTCGGCGAGGAGCATGTCGCTCTCGTTGATGCCGCCCACCGCGCAGTGCTTGACCACGACCTTGAGGTCGCCCACGCTGATCTTGGGCAGCATGGCCTTGAGGGTCTCGACGCTGCCCTGCACGTCGGCCTTGACCACGAGCGAGAGTTCCTTCGCCTTGTCCTTGCCGATGTGCTCGAGGATGTTGTCGAGGGTGACCTTCGGCGCGGCGAGCTCGCGCAGGCGCTCGGCCTGGCGCCGCTCGTTCGCGGCCTGCTCGGCTTCCTTGAGCGAGTCCACCACGAAGAACTTGTCGCCGGCATCCGGCAGTTCATCGAGACCGCTCACGGCACACGGCGTTCCGGGCACCGCTTCGGTGATCCGCTGGCCGCGGTCGTTGACGATGTCGCGGATGCGGCCCGATGCGCGGCCGATCACGATCGAGTCGCCCTTCTTCAGCACGCCTTCCTGCACGAGGATGCGCGCCACGGGGCCGCGACCCTCTTCCATCTGCGCCTCGAGCACCGCGCCCTGCGCGTTGCCGGCCCAGTCGGCCTCGATGCCCTTCATGTCGGCGACGAGCGCCAGCATGTCGAGCAGGTCCTGGATGCCGATGTCCTTGAGCGCGCTGGTCTTGACGACTTCGACGTCGCCGCCCCAGGGCACCGTGTTCAGGCCGTGCTCCGCGAGCTGGCCATAGATGCGCTGGAAGGTCTTCTCGCTCGCTTCGGGCTTGTCGACCTTGTTGAGCGCGACGACGATCGGCACGCCGGCCGCCTTCGCGTGGTTGATGCTCTCGATCGTCTGCGGCATGACGCCATCGACCGCATCGACCACGAGCACCACGATGTCGGTGATGCGGGCCCCGCGTGAACGCATGGCGGTGAACGCCTCGTGACCGGGGGTATCGATGAAGGTGAGCGTGCGGTCACCGTCGCCGGCCTTGACTGGCACCATGAAGGCGCTGGTCGCCTGCGTGATGCCGCCCGCCTCGCCCGAGGCGACGTTGGCCTTGCGAATGCGGTCGAGCAGGCTGGTCTTGCCGTGGTCGACGTGGCCGAGGATCGTGATGACCGGCGAACGTGGGCGCGGGTCCTTGCGTTCGCGCTGCGCGAACTGGCTCGCGATGGCGTCCTCGGCGGTCTGCTCGCTGACCACCTCGAGCACGATGTCGAACTCGAGCATGATCTCCTCGGCGCGCGAGGTCTCGATCACGCTGTTGATCGTGGCCATGGTGCCCGAGAGCAGGAGCTTCTTCAGGATGTCGGTGGCCTTCACGCCGGTGGCGGCGCTGAGCTCCTTGATCACGATCGGCTCGGCGATCTTGACGGGACCGCTGCTCTTCTGCGGCTGCATGCGGCCCCCGGGCCCCATGCGACCACCGGGGCCGCCACGACCGGGCGTGGCCTTGTGGCTCTTGAAGAAGCCACCGGCGCGAGTGAGGCGCCCCTCGCGGTCGATCAGGTCCTGTGCGCGCCACGGCTCGAACGGTGCATCGCCGCCGGCCTTTGCGCTGCGGCCAGCGCCATCGGCGCGACCGCCCGCCCGCTTGTCGTTGGGGCCGGGGCGACGATCATCGCGGCCGCGGGCGGGACCGCCCGGACCAGCGGGACCGCCGGGGCGAACGCCCGCACCACCGAAGCCACCACCGGGCCGCGTACCGAATCGACCAGGGCCACCTGCACCGGGACCACCCATGCCAGGGCCCGTTCGCGGGCGCGGCGCAGCGATGCGATCGGGCTCTTCCACGCGCACGACGCGCGGACCGGAGAGCGCCGTCTTAGTCGGCTGCGAGAGCATCTGACCTGCGGGCTTGACGACGTCAGGCCGACGGGGAACGTTGGGCGTGGCACGCGGGCCCGAGTCACTTGGGCGCCACGTGGAGCGTGCGGGTGCAGGCGGGGTCGTGCTCGATGGGCCAGAGGGACCGGCGGTGCCCGTGGAGCCGGGGCCTGAAGTGGGCGGCGTGCCGCCAGACCCAGAGCCAGACCCAGTTCCAGAGCCAGCAGCGGAACCAGACGCGGAACCACTTGCGGAACCTGGCGTGGAGCCGGGTGCTGCGGGCGGCGTTCGGGGCGCCACGCCACTGGCACCGGTGCGCACCACGCCCGAGGTCAGGCTGGATGGACGGCCGGCAGAGGCCGCGCTCGGCGACGCGGCGGGCGCGCTGGCTGCTGCCGGTGCTGCTGCAGCGATCTTGGGTGCAGCCGGAGCCACCACGGCCGGTGCGGCCGACGACGACGCAGGCGCCGGAGCAGCCACCGACGCGGATACGGCCGGCGCTGTCGCCACGGGGGCAGCGGCTGGAACGGCGGGCGAAGCCTGGACCGCAGCCGGCTTGGGCTCGACGGGTTCGGCCGATGTGGGCTCGGGGGCATCGCCCGCCGCCTCATCACCCTTCTTCTTCTTGGGCGACTTCGCGGTCGTGGCGCGCTTCTTCGCCTCGACCACATCGACCTTCTCGGCGGTCTCAACGGCCGTGCCGCCAGCGGCACCGGAGAACCACTCTCGAATGGTCAGCGAGAGGCCAACCGACACCGTCGACGCAGCGCTCGAGACGCCCTCGATCTGCTCACGCTGGCACTTCTCGACGACGTCCTTGCTGGTGACGCCAAGTTCCTTGGCGAGTTGGCTGATCCTGATCTTGCTGCCCTTGGGAGTGCTCAATCGGTGCTCTTTCTGTGGTGGTTCCGGTCAGTCGCTGCTGGTCTGGATGATGGTGCTGGTTCGTGAAGGATGGATGAAGCGCTCAGCGGCCGAGGATGTCGTCGGCCGCAGCTTCGCTGGCGGCATCGGGCGACGCGGGCTGGCCGCCGCCGAGGATGCCGTCGACCACGTCGCCGCCCTCGGCCGCCATGCGCTCGGCCTCGGCCTGCTTGGCGGCTTCCTGCTCGGCGGCGACGACCTTGGCACGCTCGGTGCACGCATCGACGACGGCCACGGCGAGTTCATCGCTCATGCCTGCTTCATTGACGAGGATCGCCTCGCCGACCTCTTCCACGTCGAAGACGCTGATGAGGCCCAGGACACCCATACGGTCGAGCATCTCGTCCGTGACGCCCTCGACGCCGCGCACGGTCTCCTCGAGGATCTCGAGGCCGCGCTGGAATTCAGGCGGCGTGAGGATGTCGACGTCCCAGCCGGTGAGGCGCGCCGCGAGGCGCACGTTCTGGCCGCGGCGACCGATCGCCAGCGACAGCTGATCGTCGCGCACGATGATCGTGGCGCGGCCGAGCTCGAAGCACAGGCTGACTTCCTCGACCTCGGCGGGCTTGAGCGCGTTCGAGATCAGGATCTGGCTGCTCTCGTTCCAGCGCACGATGTCGATCTTCTCGCCGCCGAGCTCATCGACGATGTTGCGGATGCGGCTGCCGCGCACGCCGACGCACGCGCCGACGGCATCGACCTTGCTGTCGATGCTCGCGACCGCGAGCTTGGTGCGGAAGCCCGGCTCGCGCGACATGGCCTTGATCTCGATGGTGCGCTCGGCGACTTCGGGGACCTCGGCCTCGAAGAGGCGGCGGATGAAGTCCTGGTGCGCGCGGCTCAGGACGATCTTGACCTGATGGCCGGCGTCGCGCACATCGAGCAGCAGGCAGCGCACGCGGTCGCCGGGCTGGAACTGCTCGCCGGGGATCTGCTCGCTGCGTGGCATGAAGCCCTCGGCGCGGTCGATCTGCACGATGAGCGCGTTGCCTTCGTAACGCTGCGCCACGCCCGTCACGAGTTCGCCCTGACGCTTGCTGAACTGGTCAAGCAGGCTGCTGCGCTCGTCCTCGCGGAAGCGCTGGATCATGACCTGCTTGGCGGTCTGCGCCGGGATGCGGCCAAGGCGTGCGAGCGGAATGTTCTCGCGCTCGCCGGTCTCCAGATCATTGCGCCAGAGCGTGATGGCGCCGGTGAGGCGATCCATCTCGCAGCCGAACTCCTCGGGATCGAGCGAATTGAAGTGCTTGCGCGCTGCACTCACCATGGCCTGTTCCAGGTCCTGGATCAGGAGGTCACGGTCGATGCTTCGTTCGCGGGCGATCGATTCGAGGATGCGGAGGGTTTCTTGGTTCATGGTCTGGTCCTTGGCCTGTTGGATTGACGGGTTGGAGGATTGGTGGAATGTCGCCGCGCAAAAACACATCGAGCCACGGCGGTTGCGGCAACCGCGTGGCTCGTCGCTCTGCGACCACCGGATGGTGGCTGCCTTGGCGCTAGGCGCCCCCTGCCTTCCCGCAAGCGGGGAGCAAGGCGCGACCGGCGCCGGCCGACCGAGGATTGACGCGCGAGCGCGCCATCAGCGGTTGGCCGTCGAAGCGGAACCCGCCATCAGGCGGGCAAGCAGGCTGTCGATGGATCGAAGCATGCGCCGTTTCAACGAAGGGGTGCGAGAGACGAGTCCCGCTCGGACGACCCGGCGGGAGGCGGGATTCTAGCGATTTTCTCGCAGCAGCGGAAGAGGCAAACCTCACCCGTGCCGAGCCGTAGGATGGTCCCATGACCCGTCTTTGCCCTTGCGCAGCGATCCTGAGCGCCCTCCTCATGCTGGTCGGGGCACCCCCCGCTGCCATCGCCCAGGTGCCAGGATTCGGCGGTTTTCCGGGTTCTGCCCCCCTCGGCGAGCCCCAGGACGCAGGCACCGGCCTGAGCACCGACAAGGTCAAGGTCCGGGCGGTGGCGTCGACCATGAGCCCTGCAGCCGGCGCCGACCTCGTCATCGCGGTCGAACTCACCATCGCTCCTGGCTGGCACACGTGGCCCAACCAGCGTGCCCTGCCGGACGGCACAGCCGAGTTCATCGGCGCCGTGAACACCACCGTGGCGATCACCAGCGGCGATCCGTCCAAGGCCATCGTGCACGAGGGCTTCACACAGTGGCCCGACGTGCACACGGTCAAGGCTGACCTTGGCGATGGTGAACAGTCCTATGCGGTCTTCGAGGGCCGCTCGGTGGTGTTCGTTCCCGTCACGATCGCATCTGGCGCGAGTGGTGCGGTCACGCTGACCATGAAGGCCGGCTTCCAGAGTTGTGACGACGCCACGTGCCTCGCCCCGGCCGATGTGACGGAGACGATCTCCCTCGCCATCGGCGGTACCACGACGGCGGCCGACGCCGGCGATCTCTTCGCAGGCTTTGATCCGTCGGTCTTCGGCCGGATCCGCGGCGGCGAGCAGGCGCCGGTGTCGCTCGAGTTCAAGCTCACGGATTCGATCCGCTTCGAGATCGACCCTCGCGGCTCCGGGCTCGTGCTGCTGGCGCTGCTGGCTGCGCTCGGTGGCGTGCTCCTGAACTTCACGCCGTGCGTGCTGCCGGTGATCCCGCTCAAGATCATGAGCCTCTCGCGCGCAGCAGGCACCAAGGGCCGGATGCTGCAGCTGGGCGGGATCATGAGCCTGGGCGTGGTCTTCTTCTGGGTCGCGCTCGGCACGCTGTTTGCGCTCGCGAGCACCGGCATCAAGTCGCTCGAGGGTTTCGCGCAGCTCAACGCGCTCTTCCAGCTGCCGTGGTTCACCATCGCCGTCGGCGTCTTCATCTGCGTCATGGCGATCGGGATGGCGGGCTTCTTCACCGTCGGCCTGCCGAACTGGGTCTATTCGATCGAGACGAAGCAGGAATCGGCGGGCGGCAGCTTCGTGTTCGGCATCATGACCGCGGTGCTGAGCACGCCCTGCACCGCGCCGCTCATGGGCGCCGCAGCCGGCTACGCGATCAAGATCCAGGACCCGGCCACGGTGATGCTGGTGTTCACCTCGATCGGCCTGGGCATGGCCCTGCCCTACCTGTTGCTCAGCATGAACCCACGGCTGGTCGACCGCATGCCGCGCGGCGGTGCGGCGGGTGAACTGCTCAAGCAGTGCATGGGCCTGCTGCTCCTGGCGGCGGGCATCTACTTCGTAGGCAGCGGCGTGAACGGCTACCTCGAGGAGCCGAGCCACGCGTACTGGTGGCTGGTCTCGCTCTCGGGCATCGCGGCGGGCCTATGGCTGGTTCGTGGCACGCTGAAGATCGCGAAGACCGGCCGCAACCGCACGGTGTTCGGCGGCGTGGGGCTGTTCATCGTGGCCGTGAGTGCGCTCATCGGCTGGTCGATGACCTACGAGGCAATCGACTGGCAGACCTGGACGGCCGAGCGCGAGGCCGAAGCGCTCAAGGACGGCAAGGTCGTGCTCGTCGACTTCACCGCCGACTGGTGCATCAACTGCAAGACGCTCGAGAAGACGGTGCTTGAGTCCTCGGCCGTGCTGGCCGCGCTCGAGGAGCACGACGTGGTGCCGCTCAAGGTCGACCTGACGAGCGGCGTGCCCGCGCGCGGCGACCGGCTCAAGGCGGCCGGCGGCGCGACGATCCCCCTGCTCGTGATCGTGTCGCCCAAGGACGGCCCGATCTGGAAGAGCGAGCTCTACACCCCCGGCGACGTCGTCGCCGCGATCGAACGCGCGGGGAAGTGAGGGGTTGCGGCGGAGCCATCGCCCCGTGAGCGCTCAGCGCGCGCCAGCGGCAGCGAGGCATCGCTCGCGCGCGGCGATCGGAAGCTGACGCAAGGGATCCAGCCGAAACGAGTCATCCGCATCGAGGGCGCGCCTGGCCGCATCGCGCGCGGCAGCGTCGTCCCCTGCCATGCCGTAGGCATCGACGAGCCGCACCCACGAGGTGGTGTGTCGGGGGTCCTGCAGGAGGACGTCACTTCGCACCGCGATGACCTGATCCCAGCCCACGAGGCCGCGTTCAACCATCGCATCGACGATCGCTGCGGAGACCAAGGCCGACCGGAAGGGGAACGCCTCCGTGGCCGCACGCGCCGAGTCGAGCGCCTCTCCGAACCACACTCGGGCTCGAGCGGGATCCGCCTCCGCGAGCCCGGCCTGCAGGTACTGATCCGCCGACTTCAGCAGCAACAGGTGACGACGAAGGATCGAGCGTTCCTCGACGGTGGCGCGCAGCTGCTCGCCGGCACGCGCGCGCGCAGGCGACGTGAACAGGTTTTCGACGAGCGTTTCGGCAGCGGCTTCCACCGCACGTTCCTGTTGGTGCGTCGCCCACGATGCAGCGCCCTGCAGCGTGGCGATCGTCACCAGGCACGCCACGGAAAGGACGATGGGCCATCGTCGCGCGGTGCCCCCCGAACCACGATCGGTCACGGCGTCCGGATCGTCGGTCACCACCGCTGTCGACCGTCGGTCGGCACGATGCGCACCAGCAAGGCGGCTGCCCATGGCCAGCACGCCGATCACGCCCAGCACCCACGATGCGCTGCCGGGTTGCCAGAGGGTCATCTCGACCATCGCATGCGCTGCAAGCACCACGGCGAGCGCGGTCATCACCATGCGCAGTCCGTCGTCATCAAGCTTGGCCACGCCCACCACGATGGACCTGGCGAGGCCAGCAGCGAGCACGATGCCCAACGCCGGCAACACGCGGCCCGCCGGATCCGCCACCATGGCGATCACGCCGACGACCGACAGGCCAAGGAGCGAGACCATCCATGCCTCGCGCGCGGAGCCATCATGGCTCGCCGCATCAGGCTCCGCATCGCCGCGCTGGGCTTCCATCGTCCGGTCCGATCCGCAGCTCCAGAGCATCAGGAACCACGCAGTCGCCATCACCACGCCGGCCAGACCCATGGTGGCGAGCCAATCGACCGGAGCGGCGTGCGCACTCGTCACTTCCTCGACCGCGAGCGCGGGGCGATGCAGGGTGTACGCAGCTTGGAAGGCATCAGGACCACAGCCCCATGGCCATGCATCGATCATCACCTGCCACGCCCCGACCCAGTACTGGGAGCGAAAGAGCAGGCTGCGTTCAGCCACGGCGTGACCGATGGCGCCACGCGCGATGACCGCGATCACCGGCACCACCAGTGCAGCGAGTACCGCCACGCGAGCATGCCATGCCGATCGACGGGCCAGCCACGCGGACGCGAGTCCGAGCGCGCATGCGGCGAGCGCACCCTTGGATCCATTGACCATCACGATGATCGCGCAGGCGACGGCGCACAGGGCAAGGATCGATGCGGCGGCCAAC